>OX352322.1:2077500-2275000 GCA_947090765.1 Pseudomonas sp. MM223
CCGCAAGGCCTGCGTTCGGCCTCCTGAAGTCGCGAAGATCAAGATCAAGATCAAGATCAAGATCAAGATCAAGATCAAGATCAAGATCAAGATCAAGAGCCTGGGCTGGGCTGGCAGCTGCGCATTTCTCAAGCGGTGCTTGGACCGCGTCGCGCTATGCGCGACAATAGCGATCATTTTCGGAGCCCCCCATGACCGATTTCACCCCCGACGCCATCCTCGATGCCACCGGCCTGAACTGCCCGGAGCCGGTGATGATGTTGCACCAGCACGTGCGTGACCTGGCCGCTGGCGGCCTGCTCAAGGTCATCGCCACCGACCCGTCGACCCGCCGCGATATCCCCAAGTTCTGCAACTTCCTCGGCCACGAACTGCTGCAGCAGCAAGAGGACGCTGGGACCTTCCTGTACTGGATCCGCAAGAAAGCCGACTGAAGCGCTCTGGAACACGTCCGGCGTTGCGCCTACACTGCGTTCCCCAGACAGGAGAGCGCCATGCTGATAGTTGCCGACGAGAACATTCCGCTGCTCGATGCCTTCTTCCAGGGTTTCGGTGAAATCCGCCGTTACCCCGGTCGAAGCCTCGATGCCGCCAGCGTCAAGGACGCCGATATTCTGCTGGTGCGCTCGGTAACCAAGGTCGACCGCCAGTTGCTCGAAGGCAGCCGTGTGCGCTTTGTAGGCACCTGCACCATCGGCACCGATCACCTGGACCTGGACTACTTTGCCGAAGCCGGCATTCGCTGGAGCAGTGCTCCGGGTTGCAATGCCCGCGGTGTGGTCGACTACGTGCTGGGCAGCCTGCTGACCCTGGCCGAGCTGGACGGCGCTGCACTGCCCGAGCGCGTGTATGGCGTGGTGGGCGCGGGTGAGGTGGGTGGCCGCCTGGTGCGGGTGCTGCACGGCCTGGGCTGGAAGGTGCTGGTGTGCGACCCGTTGCGTCAGGCCGCCGAGGGCGGTAACTACGTCAGCCTGGAAACCATTGTGCAGCAGTGCGATGTGATCAGCCTGCATACCCCGTTGCAGCGTGGTGGCGAGCACCCGACCTGGCACCTGTTGGGCCAGGCGCAGCTCGCGCAGTTGCGCCCGGGTGCCTGGCTGATCAACGCCAGCCGTGGCCCGGTAGTGGACAACACCTCTTTGCGCGAGCTGCTGCTGGACCGTGAAGACGTGCATGCGGTGCTGGATGTGTGGGAGGGTGAGCCACAGGTGGACCTGCAACTGGCCGACCTGTGCACACTGGCCTCGCCGCACATTGCCGGCTACAGCCTCGACGGCCGCCAGCGTGGCACGGCGCAGATCTACCAGGCGCTGTGCCGTTTTCTGGGTGTGGATGAGCAGGTGCAACTGGCAGACTTGCTGCCCCGCCCCCCGTTGGCGCAGATCGAGCTGGATGCCAGCACCGACCCGGCCTGGGCATTGGCGACCCTGTGCCGCGCCGTGTACGACCCGCGCCGCGACGATGCAGACTTCCGTCGCAGCCTGAGTGACGACCCGCAACAGCAGCGTGCGGCGTTCGACCAATTACGCAAGCAATACCCGCCTCGGCGCGAGATCGAAGGGCTGGCGGTGCGCTTGCGGGGGGAGTCGCCGCAGCTGGCACAGCTGGTGAGTGCCTTGGGGGCGGAGTTGGTCTAAGCAAGTTGTGCAGTTATCTGCGGTTACCCCGTGGGAGCGGCCTTGCGTCGCGAAAGGGCCGCAAAGCGGCCCCGGCAATCTTTGCGGCGGAGCTGAAAACCTGGGGCCGCGTTGCGGCCCTTTCGCGACGCAAGGCCGCTCCCACAAGTGGCCAAGCAAACTTTTCGGGCAATAAAAACCCGGCGTAGGCGCCGGGTTGCAAAAAAATCGCCGATCAACCTTTGCGTACGCGCTCGACCCGGCTTTCTTCCAGGGCCTTGCAGGCTTGCTGGATCATCTGCTCGGTAATAGGCACTTCGCGTCCCTTGCCGTCGATGATCGAACCGCACGCCTGTTGTTGCGGGGTAGTCTGAGGTTTCTGGTTGTCGCTGCCATGCTGCAAGCTCATGCACTGTCTCCTCTTCAGGTTCAAGTTCAGGGTAGCCCTGCGCCGTGACCGGCCTGTGACAGCTTCTGGGTCACCGCAGCAACAGTCCAACAGAAACCCTGTGAAAGCTCCATGATCTGGTTAGACCGATGCGTTATAGCAACCTGCATCCATTCCCCTGTCCTGGATGAGTGGTAGTCTGCAACTTCTCCGCCCAGCGTAGTCGTCGCCATGCCCGAATCGGTTTCCCCTCGCCAACGCCGTGCCTTGCGCCTGGCCTGGCAGTTCGTTCGCCCTTACCGTCGCCAGGTACTGCTGGCCTTGTTGGCTTTGGTGGTCACAGCTGGCATCACCCTGTCCATGGGCCAGGGCATTCGCTTGCTGGTAGACCAGGGCTTCATGACCCGCTCGGCGCACCAGCTCAACCAGACCATCGGGCTGTTCCTGCTGCTGGTACTGGCCCTGGCGGTGGGGACGTTCAGCCGTTTCTACCTGGTGTCGTGGATCGGCGAGCGCTGCGTGGCCGATATCCGCCGAGCCGTGTTCGACCACCTGATCGGCTTGCACCCCGGCTTTTTCGAAGATAACCGCAGCCCGAGATCCAGTCGCGGTTGACCGCCGACACCACCTTGCTGCAATCGGTCATCGGCTCATCGCTGTCGATGTTCCTGCGCAACGCACTGATGGTCATCGGCGGTGTGGTGCTGTTGTTCATCACCAACCCCAAACTCACCAGTATCGTCGTGGTGGCCCTGCCGCTGGTGCTGGCCCCGATCCTGTTGTTCGGTCGCCGGGTACGTAGCCTGTCGCGCCAGAGCCTGGACCGGGTGGCCGATGTCGGCAGCTATGTGGCCGAGACCCTGGGGCAGATCAAGACGGTGCAAGCCTACAACCACCAGGCGCACGACCGCGAACGGTTCGCCGGCACGGTCGAGGCCGCCTTCAGCGTGGCCCGCCAGCGGATTGCCCAGCGTGCCTGGCTGATTACTCTGGTGATCGTGCTGGTGTTGGGGGCTGTGGGGGTGATGCTGTGGGTCGGCGGTATGGATGTGATCGCCGGGCGTATTTCTGCAGGCGAGCTGGCGGCGTTCGTGTTCTACAGCCTGATCGTCGGTAGCGCGTTCGGCACCCTCAGTGAGGTGATTGGTGAGTTGCAACGTGCAGCGGGTGCTGCCGAGCGCATTGCCGAACTGCTGGCAGCGCGCAGTGCGATCCTGCCACCCGCCGTGACGCATACGCTGCCGCAGCAACGGGCCAGTGGACGTATCGAACTTCAGCAGTTGGTGTTCGCCTACCCGTCGCGGCCCTCTGTGGCGGCTGTTGATGGCCTGAGCCTGGTCATTGAGCCCGGGCAGACTGTAGCCCTGGTTGGGCCCTCGGGGGCGGGCAAATCGACGCTGTTCGATTTGCTGCTGCGGTTTTACGACCCGCAGCAAGGGCGCATCCTGCTCGATGGCCAGCCGGTTACCGGGCTGGACCCCGACCAACTGCGCCGGCAGTTTGCCTTGGTGGCGCAAAACCCCTCACTGTTCCGCGGCACGGTGGAGGCCAATATCCGTTATGGCCGGCCCGATGCGACTTTGGCCGAAGTCGAAGCCGCGGCGCAGGGTGCCCATGCCGACGAATTCATCCGGCAGTTGCCGCAAGGCTACCAGACGCCCTTGGGCGAGGGCGGCATCGGCCTTTCCGGCGGGCAGCGCCAGCGCCTGGCGATTGCCCGGGCGTTGCTGGTCGATGCTCCGATCCTGCTGCTGGACGAGGCCACCAGTGCGCTCGACGCGCAGAGCGAGCACCTGATCCAGCAGGCGTTGCCCAGCCTGATGGCCGGGCGTACCACGCTGGTGATCGCCCATCGCCTGGCCACGGTGCAGCATGCCGAGCGCATTGCGGTCATCGACAAAGGCCGGGTGGTGGCGGTGGGCACTCACCGTCAGTTGATCGAGGAAAGCCCGCTGTATGCGCGGCTGGCGGCCTTGCAGTTCACCAGCGGCTAATGCGTCGCAAGCTTGTAACAATTTTGTAGCAATTGCCTGAGAGTATCTGGCTCAACTGTTGCGTAAGTGCTCGACCTGGCTGCCATTGCTTGATGGCAGCTTTTTTTTGCCCTGCCAACAAGGACATGGAATGTCTTACCTGGTGTTGCGGATGCGCGCCATTCCTTTCCTTCCGGTTTTGAGATCCACGATGTTGCGTAAATCCCTCAGAGTGCAAATTCTCTCGCTGCTCGGCGGCAGCCTGGTGGCGATGCTGCTGATTGCCCTGGTGTGTTTCCAGTTTTTGTCGTCCAGCGTGCGCGGTTATGCCGAGCTGGTGGACGGGCCGCTGCGGGCCTCGCAATTGATTGACGAAGCCAACCTGCAATTCAAGATTCAGGTGCAGGAATGGAAGAACGTGCTGCTGCGGGGGCGCCAGCCGGCAGAGATGGACAAGTATTGGCAGCAGTTCCAGGCCCGTGAACAACAGGTGCAACAACTGCTTGGGCAACTGATCGACAGCAGCGACGCCAGGCTCAAGGCGCCATTGCAGCAACTGCGTGACAGCCACCGGCAGTTGGGCCAGGCCTATGCGCAGGGCCGCCAGGCTTTCCTCGCCGCCGGTGGCGACCCGGTAGCCGGCGACCAGGCCGTCAAGGGTGTGGACCGTGCCGCCAGCGAGCAGATGAGCGAACTGGTCGAGCAACTGCGTGCCGATGCCCGCCAACGTGCGGCCAGCATCAACGCCAGCGCCGAGCGCACGGTATGGCTGGGCCTGCTGGTGATGCTGGCCTCGGCGGTACTGGTGGGGTTGCTCAGCCTGTGGCTGGTCAACCGCAGCCTGATCGAGCCGATCCGCCAGTTGATCGAGTATGTCGCGCAGCTTAGCCAGGGCCGTTTTGCCGCCCGGGTAGACAGCCGCCGCGAGGACGAACTGGGGCGCCTGGCGCGGGCGGCCAACACCCTGCGCGACTTCCTCGCCGACACCGTCGGCCGGCTGAAGGACAATGCCCAGGAGCTGGAAGGTGCCAGTGGCCAGTTGCGCAGCATTGCCGGCGACATGGCCCGCGGCACCCATGACCAGTTCCAGCGTACCGACCAGGTGGCTACGGCCATGCACGAAATGTCTGCCACCGCTCAGGAGGTCGCCCGTCACGCAGCCGAAGCTGCCCGTGCCGCGGATGACGCCGACCACAGTGCCCAGGCGGGTGAGCAGGTGATGCAGCAAACCATCGATATCATTGGCGTGGTCAACCGCGAAATCGCCGGTACGGCGGCGGTGATCCGCGACCTGGAGCATGACAGCACGCGCATCGGTAAAGTGCTGGAAGTGATCCGCGGTATTGCCGAACAAACCAACCTGTTGGCACTGAACGCGGCCATCGAAGCGGCCCGCGCCGGTGAGGCCGGGCGTGGTTTTGCGGTAGTGGCCGATGAGGTGCGCAGCCTGGCCCAGCGCACGGCAGCCTCGATTGCCGAGATCCACCAGATCATCGAAGCAGTGCAGTCGGGTGCAGTGGAGGCGGTCAAGGCCATCGAAAGCGGCCAGCAGCGAAGCGAAGAGGGGGCCGAGCAGGTGCAGCAGGCCGGGCAGATGCTGCAACGCATCACCCAGGCGGTAGAGGCGATTCGCGACATGAACCGGCAGATTGCCACGGCGGCCGAAGAGCAGACCAGCGTGGCCGAAGACATCTCGCGTAACCTGATCGAAATCACCCGCATTGCCACGGCCAACCAAGCGTCGGTGCAGCACACCGAGCAGGCGGGGCAACGCCTGCATGGGTTGTCGGGGCAGCTGGGCGAAGTGACCTCCCGCCTGAGCGCCTGACACGTTTCAGACGCAACAAAAAGCCCGCGCAAGGCGGGCTTTTTTGATAAGGATCTGGTCGGAGAGACAGGATTCGAACCTGCGGCCTTCTCGTCCCGAACGAGACGCGCTACCTGGCTGCGCTACACTCCGATGAACAAAATCCTACTGCATCCCGTTTTCGCCCACAAGCCCTTGTTGTTCAAAGGGCCTTTGCCAAAACGGGTGCCTGATCAGAGCTCTTTGACGGTGCGGATCTGGTCCTTGTTCAGGCGCGTGCGCTTGCCGTCCAGTTGCTCGAATTCGTAGAAACCGGAGTCTTCATCGAACTTCGGGGTGTCGGTGGCCTGGATTTCACGGCCATCGTTCAGGGTAATGACAGTCGGCGATGCACAGCCGGCAAGGGCGCCCAGGCCCAGGGCGAGCAGGAAGGCGGGAAGGGTCCGTTTGATCATCGTGATTCTCCAGTTGCGATGGTGCTGAATGACAGTTAAGACGCAGGGCATTGTTGCAAGTTCCTTCCAAGTGCAGCATAGCGACAAATCTGGCCGGTTGACCCAGGGCAATGGTCATGGGCACGACGCTGGCAAAGTTGCGCTGTGTTATAACTGCGGCTATCCATCTTCTGGTGACGGACACCCATGAAAGCCAAGGCAGATACCCCCTTCGTGCCGTTGAATATCGCCGTGCTCACGGTCAGCGACACCCGTACCTTCGACACCGACACTTCTGGGCAGTTGTTCGTCGACCGCCTGAGCGCAGCAGGCCACCGCCTGGCCGAGCGCGTGCTGCTGAAGGACGACCTTTACAAGATCCGCGCCCAGGTTGCCACCTGGATTGCCGATGATTACGTGCAGGTGGTACTGATCACCGGCGGCACCGGCTTTACGGGCCGTGACAGCACGCCCGAGGCGGTCGCCTGCCTGCTGGACAAGCAAGTCGAAGGCTTTGGCGAGCTGTTCCGGCAGATCTCCGTGGCCGACATCGGCACCTCCACCGTGCAGTCGCGCGCCCTGGCCGGGCTGGCCAACGGCACACTGGTATGTTGCCTGCCGGGCTCGACCAATGCGGTGCGCACCGGCTGGGACGGCATCCTGGCCGAGCAGCTTGATGCACGCCATCGCCCCTGCAACTTCGTGCCGCACCTGAAGCAGGCAGCGGCCTGTGACAGCCGTGGCTGAGGTCAGCCTGGCCCGGCCACTGATGCCGGTGGAGCAAGCCCTGGAGCAATTGCTGGCGCTGGCCGAAGCGGCGCCGATCCGTGACACCGAGAACCTGCCGCTGGCCGAGGCTGAGGGCCGTGTGCTGGCCACCGACCTGGTGGCCTCCCTCGACCTGCCGCCCTGGCCGAACAGTGCCATGGATGGCTATGCCTTGCGCAAGGCCGACTGGCAGGGCGAGCCATTGCCGGTCAGCCAGCGGATTTTCGCCGGCCATGCGCCGCAGCCGCTGCAACCGGGCACGTGTGCGCGCATCTTCACCGGGGCGCCAGTGCCTGAAGGTGCAGACTGCGTCGAGATGCAGGAAAACACCGAAGTGGCCGAAGACGGTCGGGTGCGCTTTCTCGAACCCTTGCATGCCGATCAGAACATCCGCCCCCAAGGCCAGGAAACACGCAAGGGCGAGCAGGTGATGAGTGCCGGCACCCGGCTGGGGCCGATCGAGCTGGGCCTGGCTGCCACGCTGGGCCACGGCCGCCTGGACGTGGTGCGCAAGGTGCGGGTGGCTGTGCTGTCCACGGGGGACGAGCTGGTCGAGCCCGGCCTGCCGCTGGGGCCGGGGCAAATCTACAACAGCAATCGCCGGCTGCTGGTCAGTTGGTTGCAGCGGCTGGGCTGCGAGGTGGTCGATGCAGGCATCCTGCCGGATGACATGGCGCTTACCCGCGCCTGCCTGGGCTCGCTGGGCGACGTTGATCTGATCCTGTCCACCGGCGGTGTTTCGGTGGGTGAGGCCGATTACCTGGGGGCGGCCCTGCGCGAAGCCGGCGAACTGGTGTTGTGGAAACTGGCGATCAAACCGGGCAAGCCACTCACCTTTGGCCACTACCAGGGCGTACCGGTGATCGGCCTGCCGGGTAACCCGGCCTCTACCTTGGTCACCTTTGGCCTGCTGACCCGGCCTTACCTGTTGCGTCGCCAGGGCGTGGGCGATGTCATGCCGCTGCGCTTCGACATGCCGGCAGGCTTTGACTGGCCCAAGCCCGGTACACGGCGCGAGTACCTGCGTGCACGCATTGAGCAGGGCCAGGTGCGTATCTACAAGAACCAGAGCTCCGGTGTGCTACGTAGCGCGGCCTGGGCCGAGGGTTTGGTGGAAGTCCGTGAGGGCAGCACGCTGAAACAGGGCGACAGCGTGCCGTTCATTCCCTTCAGCGAGCTACTTGGCTGAGCGGCCCAGCCAGGCACCGCCCAGTGGCGGGGCCTCGGCCGGCGCCGCCTGGGCCAGGCGCATGTGCACGTTCTCAAGTTGCTGAGCGGCCACGCTCCAGTCGTGGCGCTGGCGGGCGAACTGGCGCCCGGCAGCGCTCAACTGGCTCATGCGCCAGGGCTGGTTGAGCAGTTGGGTGATCAGCAGGGCCAACTGGTCGCCGTCATCACTGCCCAGGTAGTGCTCGCCGTTGTTTGCGGTCAAGCCCGATACGCCTTTGCCGGTAGTGATCACCGGTAGGCCTGCGGCCATGGCTTCGAGGATTTTTACCTTGGAGCCGCCGGCATAGCGCAGCGGCGCAAAAAACAGTGCCGAACGTTTTTGCAACTCACGCAGGTCAGGGCGGTAGCCGAACCATTCGATGCGCGGGTCGTTCCAGTGCAGTTTCCAGCTGGCGGGCAGGGCGTGCCCGGCAATCGCCAGGCGCACTGCCGGGTTGCTCATCCACACTTGCGGCATGATGTCTTCCAACGCCCACTCGATGGCTTCAAGGTTAGCGCCATATTCGAAGTTGCCGACAAACAGCAAGCGCTGGCTGTGCAGCGCGGGTTCCACGTGCTGGTAGTAATCACAATCCACACCATTGACCACCACGTTCACCGGGCGCCCGCTGATTTGTTCGATCAGCTCGGCATCGTGGGCACTCACCGCCACCAGTTCGGTGGGCTGGCGCAGTACCCGCTGTTCCCAGCGCCGGTAGCGCCAGCGGTCGAAGGCATTGAGTGGGCGCAGCCACAGGGGCAGCCGGTCGTGGCAGGCACCGCCCATCACGGATTCGAGCGTGTGTTCGCTGAGCATGTAGGGCAGCCCGCGGGCCTGCAGGGCCTTTTCGAACGGTTGAAAACTGTAGCTGTGCTCGATCTGGATCACGTCCCAGGGTTCGTCCAGCAATTGCTCGAAACGGTGCCGCAGGCAAGGAGACAGGCCATTGATGATGGCCCGCATGGGGTAGTCGATGATCGGCGAAGCCAGCAGGTTCAGTGGGCTGTGCAGTGGCCGACGGGGCAGTACGATCAGGCGTTCAAGCAGCGGCTCCAGGGCTTCGCGGGCTGCATCGCTGAGGGGGACTTTCGACTGCGCCAACAAGGTAATGCGGTGGCCCTGCTGTGCCAGTGCGCGCATCAGGTGGTATTGCCGGGTCTTGCTGCCACTTGTGGTCGGCCAGGGTAGGTAAGGCAGTGTCCAGAGAATGCGCATGACCCGGAATCCTCGTAAAAGGCCGCGGATGAAAAGACGCGCCCATTAGCAGTGTGCTGAACACCACTGCCGGGGCGCGTCCATGGCGAGGGTTTTGAACCCGGTAAACAGAAGTCAAAAGGCTGACTTCCCAGGAGGGGATGTTTGCCTGGGTCAAAAACTTGTCAAAAGTTCATTTTCTGAGCATAGCGCGCATTGCCGGGTGTGGGAAAAAGACCACGTTGGCATCGGTATTTTTTTGCGGGTGTGCAACGATCCGGGGGTGTATAGGGTCCAGATCTGCGTTGGTCAACTTCACGGAGACGTGCGATGCAAGGGCGCAAGGCAATGCTGATCCTGCACGGCAAGCAGGCGATGAATGAAGCGCTGCGCAGCGCCGTGTGCGAACTGCGCGATACTGGCTGGGTGCTGGATGTGCGTGTCACCTGGGAGGCAGGGGACGCACAGCGCCTGGTCGGCGAGGCGCTAACGGCTGGCTACAGCCATATCGTCGCCGGCGGTGGGGACGGTACGTTGCGGGATGTGGCCGAGGCCATGGGGCTGGCAGGTGCCGAGGCCAGCCTGGCGCTGTTGCCGCTGGGCACGGCCAACGATTTCGCCAAAGCAGCCGGCATACCCCTGGAGCCTGCTGCGGCACTGGCGCTGCTGAATACACCGGCGCAGGCTATCGACCTGGGCCAGGTTGGTAACCAGTTGTTCCTCAACATGGCCACGGGCGGGTTTGGTAGCCAGGTTACCGCCAACACCTCCGAAGACCTGAAAAAAGTGCTGGGTGCTGCGGCCTACCTGTTCACCGGGTTGTCGCGCTTCAGCGAGTTGCAGGCAGCCTCGGTAGAACTGCAAGGGCCCGACTTCCAGTGGCAGGGGAGTTTGCTGGCATTGGGGATTGGCAACGGCTGCCAGGCTGGGGGCGGGCAAGTGCTATGCCCCGAGGCGGTGGTGAACGACGGCTTGCTCGACATCGCCATCCTGCCGGCGCCGCAAGAGGTGGTCGGGGCACTGCGTGACCTGTTGGCCGGTGACGGGCTGTTTGTTCGCGCCAGGTTGCCCTGGGTCGAGATCAAGAGTGCGCAAGGCCTGGACATCAACCTCGATGGCGAACCGTTACAGGCCGACAACCTGCGTTTCCAGGCCAAACCTGCTGCATTACGCCTGCACCTGCCGGACGGGTCGCCGTTACTTAGTCGTCCAGGCTGATGATTTTCTCGCGGACAGCGAACAGCACCAGGCCGGCAACGTCATGAATCTGCAAACGTTTCATGATTTGCGAACGGTGGGTTTCCACGGTCTTGATCGACAGGCCCAGGCCTGTGGCGATTTCCCGGGTGGACTTGCCACGCACGATCAGGCGCAGGATTTCCAGCTGTCGTGCAGTGAGGTTATGCCGCTCGCCAGCCGCCTGCTTGCCCTGCTTGTTGTGCCGTAGGGCCTGGTTGATGACGGTGTGTGCAATGGCCGGGCTGAGGTAGCGCTCGCCGTTGCGCACCGCACCCAGGGCATGTTCCAGTTCGGTGGCGCTGGTGTCCTTGAGCAGGTAACCGTGGGCGCCGCTCTCCAGCGCCCGCATGATCAAGTCCGGGTCGGTGTGCATCGACAGGATCAGCACCTTGCAGGCACTGCCGCTAGCCCGCAGGTGGGTGAGTGCGTCCAGGCCGCTGGTCGAGCGCATGGAAATGTCCAGCAAGACGATGTCGGGCGCCAGTGCGCGTACCTGTTCGAGCAGTTGGCTGCCGTCGTCGGCTTCACCGATCACGTCATAGCCGGGGATGTCGCAGACCAGTGCGCGCACACCGGCGCGGATCAGCGAGTGGTCGTCTACCAGCAGCAGTCTACAGGTCATGGATGGCAGTACTCCCGGCGCGTTGCTGGGTGCGCGCAGGCCACGGGAACACCGCGTCGATACGCGTGCCCAGGCCAAGCTGGCTGGTGATGTCGAGGCTGCCCTGCAATGCGGTGACCCGCTCCTGCATGCCGGCCAGGCCGCGCTGGCCGGCGTCGGCAGGGTATTGTGCCGGGACGAAACCGCAACCATCGTCGTGAATCGACAACGCCAGCCCTTCGGGGGTGCGCTGCAGCTGGATGACCAGGTTGCATGCCTGGGCATGGCGCAGCATGTTGGTCACGGCCTCCTGGGTAATGCGAAACACGGCCATGGCCACGGCTTCGTCGATGCCACCCAGGCGCTGGTTGCACGCCAGGCTCCAGTGCACGTCGCTACTGGCCAAGGTACGCACCAGATGGGCGCGCAGGCTGGCTTCCAGGCCAAGGCTGGCCAACTGCCGAGGGTTGAGCAGGGCAGACACGTCGCGCACGTTGCTCAGGGTGTCATCCAGCGTGCTGCGCAGGGTGTTGCAGTGGCCCTGCAGCTCGTCGGGCATGCGCCGTTGCAGCCACTGCAGTTGCAGCTTGGCGGCGGTGAGCAACTGGCCGATGTCGTCGTGCAGTTCCCGGCTCAAGTGCTGGCGTTCGTCTTCCTGGACCTTGAGCATGCGCTCGGCCAGCTCTGCCGGGCGCAGGCTGATCGACCTGGCACCCAGGCCCAGGTAGGCGACGGTACCCAGCGTAGCGGCCAGTTGCAGCACCAGCAGGCTGGCCGGGACTGCCTGGTTGGCGATGTACAGCATCAGGCTGGCGACCAGCGAGGCCACGCATAGCACAGCCGTCGCCCAACGCAGCAGGGCAACGCGGGAGCAGCAACGCAAAGAAGTCTTCAAGCGTGGGAGCATAAGTAGGGAAGCCACTGAAGTATTGCTGATGGAGGCCTTGCACAATGCTGCTCAGAGGCTTTGGCGCAGTACTTTCGATGTTTTTTCAAACACGTGATCGTTCAACCTTTCTTCAGGTTGCAAGCGTTCGTGGGGGCGCATATTACCACTTCGCTGTGTATCGGTCGCGGCTGGGTAACGCCTTGAAACGCCTGCTGGTCGGGCATTGGCGGGTAGCAAAGTGCCACCGTTGATCGCGCATTTACGCACTTGTCGTGTAACTAGTGCGCCAATGATTCAACTTGGCCCCACGAAAACTTGGAGAACTTTCCAAGTTCGATCCTGGTGGGGCTTGAACAAACGTGCTTAGTTGCAATTTGTGTCAGGTTAATACGGTTGGTTCCACTGGCCGGGGTGTATGCCGGTTGCTGCTGTGGTGTGCGAGTGGAGGCACACGCTGCCTTGCTCCTCGCAGGATGCACAGGCCGGTGCAAAGGGTTGTCTCAAGGCCTTGGCCAGGTCGTTCAGCAATACCAGCTGTTCGCCGATGTCGAGGTTCAGCCGCCCGGTACGGGTATCGACCAGCTCCAGTTGCCAGGCCAACAAGGTAAGGCAGGCCCCTAGCGCGGGCAGGGCTTCGCGTTGCAGGCAGCCACCGCTACAGGCGGGGGCGAGCAACTGTTGCAGGGCGTTGGTGTAATGGGCGACTTCACGCAGGCCCAGGCGTGTGGCCTGACGGGCAAGGCTGTCGAGGGTGTCGCCCAGGCAACGGCAGGCATCCGGATCATTGTCGATCAGTTCCAGATGCTGCAGGCACTCCTGGGCCTGGGTCAGCAATACCTGGGCATCCAGCAGGTATTTCTGCAAGGCGTCGTCGAACGATAAGGCAGTGTCCATGATCAGGTCCGCGCGCGTAGGGCAGGCGCAGGGGGCGGGCACGCCGAAACGATAGCTAGCAAAAGCCTGACTCCATTCATGCATTGAGAATGGCGTCACATTAATGGCTAAAGGATATCGCGAACATCAGGTTACGCCCGATTGCCGCTAAGGGTTTCCCTGATGGCGGGCTAAGGTGGGGAACTTTTTGTCGCGCCGGCTGATTTGCCGTGGAATGCCCGCAGTAAAGCATGATGGTAAAGTGATATCAATTGCCTTCACGGCATTTTCCCACAAGGGTCAAGGTGTACGTGAAGCCGCCGATACAAGGTGGATGCTTTCACTTTTTTGACTCAAGCCTGGGGGCTTTCCAATGGCTGGCATTCTCGACACAGTAGACCAACGCACGCAACTGGTGGGTGAGAACCGCCTGGAAATTCTGATGTTTCGCCTGGCCGGCCGTCAGTTGTTCGCGATCAACGTGTTCAAGGTGCAGGAAGTGCTGCAACTGCCCAAGCTGACCCTGATGCCCCAGCGCCACGCCTTCGTCTGCGGTGTGGTCAACCTGCGTGGCCAGACCTTGCCGGTGATCGACCTGTCCCAGGCTATCGGCATGCGCCCGCTGCAACCGGGGCCGGACAGCACCATCATCGTCACCGAGTACAACCGTTCGGTACAGGCATTCCTGGTGGGGGGTGTCGACCGCATCGTCAACATGAACTGGGAATCGATCATGCCGCCACCTACCAGCGCCGGTCGCCAGCACTACCTCACCGCCATCACCAAGGTCGATGAAAAGCTGGTGGAGGTCATCGATGTGGAGAAGGTGCTGGCCGAAATTGTGCCTTACAACGCTCGGGTTTCCGGCGAAAAGCTCGCCGACCCGGTACTGGCCCGTGCACGCGGCCGTGAGGTGCTGCTGGTGGACGACTCCAGCGTGGCCTTGGCGCAGTTGCGTGACACCCTGTCCCAGCTGGGCGTGAAGCTGCACGTAGCCAGTGACGGCCTGAAGGCGTTGCGCATGCTCAAGGGCTGGGCCGATGCGGGTGAGGATGTGTGCGAAAAGCTGTTGATGGTGTTCACCGACGCCGAAATGCCGGAAATGGACGGCTACCGGCTGACCACCGAGATTCGCAGCGATGCCCGCTTGCGCCAGCTCTACGTCGTGTTGCACACCTCGTTGTCGGGCAGTTTCAACGAATCCATGGTGAAGAAGGTGGGTTGCGACAACTTCCTGTCCAAGTTCCAGCCGGATCGCCTGGTCGATGTGGTCAAACAGCGCCTGCTGCTGGATGCTACCACTGCGTGATCGCTGGGCCTGCCGGGTATAAGCTTGGCATTTGGCACGACGCGAGGCGGCAGGGATGTTTCTCAGTGAGCTGTATCGATACCCGGTGAAGTCGGGCCAGGCGCAAAGCCTGCAGGCTTCGAGGGTAGGGTTGTTAGGGTTGCAGGGCGACCGGCGCTGGATGGTGGTCGAGGAAGAAAACGGACGCTTTCTGACCCAACGTGCCTGGCCGCAACTTGGCCAGGTTCAGGCGCACGATGATGGCAACGGCCAGTTGCTGTTGCAGGCGCCCGATATGGCGCTGTTGCGGGTGCCTGTGCCTGCTGCCGATGACGCCCTGCGTGGTGTGACGATCTGGCGCGACACCCTGCGCGTGCCGGACGCCGGTGACGCGCCAGCGGCTTGGTTGAGCGGGTTGCTGGGCAAGGCCGTGCGGCTGGTGCATTGCCCGGAGCAGCGCGCGCGTTACCTGCCCAATGGTTACGGCTTCAACAGTGATCGGGCGGCGTTTCCCGATGGCTTCCCCTTGCTGTTGATTGGCCAGGGTTCGCTGGAAGAGCTCAACCGGCGTATTGGCCGGCCCATGGAAATGCTGCGCTTTCGACCCAACCTGGTGGTGCAGGGGGCAGAGCCGTTTGCCGAGGATGGCTGGAAGCGGATTCGCATCGGCAGCCTGGAATTTCGCGTGCTCAAGCCCAGTGTGCGGTGCATCTTTACCACGATTGACCCGGCTACCGGGGAGCGTACTCCCGACCGTGAGCCGATGGCCACGCTCAAGACCTTTCGCGAGAAAGAAGGGGATGTGCTGTTCGGGCAAAACCTGGCGGTGGACGGGGATGGGTGGCTTGAGGTGGGGATGGAGGTGGAAGTTCTGGAATGATGGGTTTGCTGTGCCGGCCTCTTCGCGGGTAAACCGCTCCTGTAGGAGCAGCCTTGTGCTGCGAAGAGGCCGGTACTGTCATACAGTAGCTTTTGTCATGCCGGCCCCTTCGCAGCACAAGGCTGCTCCTACAGGAGGCGGGGCCGGTTCAGGCTCAGCAAACCTTACATGTCATCGAAATACCGCTCATGCCAATCCACCAGCGGCTGCGGCGAATTCAGCTTCTGCCCGTAGATCACCGAATACGACAGCACGTTCTGCACATACTGGCGCGTTTCGTCGAACGGGATCGATTCCACCCACACATCAAAGCTCAGGTGCTTGGCGCCTTTCAGCCACTGGCGAACGCGCCCGGGCCCGGCGTTGTAGGCCGCCGAGGCCAGCACACGGTTGCCGTTGAACTGGCTGTGCACCTGGCTCAGGTAGGCCGCGCCCAGCTGGATGTTCTTGTCCGGGTTCAGCACCTGCGCCGGTGATGCCAGCGGGATGCTGAACTTGCGCGCGGTCTCTTTGGCCGTGGCCGGCATCAACTGCATCAGGCCGCTGGCGCCCACGGGCGAGCGCGCATCCTCCATGAACGCACTTTCCTGGCGGGTGATGGCGAATACCCAGCTCGAATGCAGGCCGCGGACTTTGGCTTCGCGCACCAGGGTGTCGCGGTGGGCCATCGGGAAGCGGATGTCCAGGTCGTCCCAGTACTGTGCCTGGCTGATGGTGCGGATGGCCGGGAAGTACCAGCGCAGCTCATAGCCCAGGCGTGCCTGGGCAACCATTTCGTCGCGGGTGAAGTGGCGGCTGACGTGGTACCACTCGCGGCGGCCCTCGACGATCTGGCCGCGGGCGTGGAATTCCAGTGCACGCTGGATGCCGGGCGTGTTGCGTACCTTCTTCACCAGTTGCGGGCTCAGCAGCAGCGGTTTGTTGTTCAGTTGGTACGGCGTCTGTGCCCGGTCGGCGGCAAGGAAGCCATAGAAGTCGCGCTCACGTGCCACGGTCTTGTACAGCAGCGGGATCTGCGGGTTGTTCGGTTGGGCCAGCTCCAGGCTGCGTGCCTGCCAGTACTTCCAGCGGCTGCTGCTGGCCAGGTCCTGGGGCAGGCGCTTGGTCAGCTCGTAGGCGTCTTCCCAGCGGCCCAGGCGCAGCAGCAGGCGCAGGCGCCATTCGCTGACGGTGTTGTCGCGCAGTTCGGGGTCGTAGCGGGTCATCAGGTCGAGTGCGCGCGGGTCGTAGCGCCGTGCCAGGGTCAGGCCGATTTCGCGGGCGATGGCCACCTTCTCGTCGCGGGAGAAGTGCATGCGTTGGGCGTAGTCGTCGAGCAGTGCCATGGCCCGCTCCGGGTCCTGTCGCGCCAGGCGGCGCAGGCCAAGGCTGACGACGTCCGACATGGCCTCGTTGACCGGGGTAAAGCGCGACGGCTGGTTGAGCAGTTCAGGCTTTTGCGCCACATCGACCAGCAGGCGCCCCTGCGGGCCGAGGGTGGTCAGGGTTTTGACCAGGTTGTTGGCCAGGGCGTAGTTGCGCGCCTGGGCCGCCAGCTTGGTGCGTTCCCAGCGCTTGGCCTCGGTCAGCTGGCCTTCGGCTGCCCACATGCCGAACAGCGTGTCGCAGGCGGCGGGCTGCGACTTGCCGACGTTCCACAGTTTGTCGGCAGTGGCGTAGCCCTCGGCGCGCAGGCCATGGCTGAGCTGATACTGGCCGTTGAGGCAGTCCAGTTCGGTGAAGTTGAGCTTGGGGTCGTAATATTTGACGAAGGTGTCCCATTCACCGCGTTCGGCCAGCCAGCGTAGCCAGCGCAGTTTCATCCAGTTGGCCTGGGGCAGGTCACCATGCTTGGCGAGAAAGCCTTCGATTTCCTGGTTGCTGGCGCTTTTGAGGCGGGCGGTCAGCTCGTCGTAGGCCAGGTAGGGTGTCAGCGGGTAGTCGCTCAGGGCTTGGGCATAGCGCAGGTAGGGGCCTTTGTCGCCCTTGGCCAGCGCACGCTTGGCCTCGTCGTAGTACTGGCGCTGCTGGGTGAGGTCGGTGGCCTGCGCCGCGCAGGTGGCAGCGGTGAGCAGCAGGCAGGATGCAATGTGTAACAGGCGGCTGCGCATGATACGTCCGGGCAGTTGAACCATGGGGAAGTGACGGCGGAGCCAGCACTGTTGGAAGCAATTGCCTTAGCTTAGCCGTTTGCCGGCGGCGGGTGAAAGCACTGTGCTTGTATCGGGATATTAACTTCGACCAGATGTCGCAAAGCCCTCCTCGGGTGGCGAGGCGGATGCTGTCGAGGGCCAAGTCAGGTAGAATGCGCGCCCGATTTATGGAGACCAACATGACCCTGCTCAAATTCAGCGATGTGTCCCTCGCATTCGGCGCCATGCCGCTGCTGGACAAAGTGTCCTGGCAGATCGCTCGTGGTGAGCGGGTGTGCATCATCGGCCGCAACGGCACCGGCAAGTCCAGCATGCTGCGCCTGGTCAAGGGCGAGCAGAAGGGCGACGACGGTGAAGTCTGGCGTGCCCCGGGCCTGAAGATCGGCGAGCTGCCGCAAGAACTGCCAGTGGCCGACGAGCGCACAGTGTTCGATGTTGTGGCCGCAGGCCTGGATGGCGTCGGCGAGTTGCTGGCGCAGTTCCATCACCTGAGCATGAACATCCAGGGCGACGAAGACCTGGAAAAGCTCATGCACGTCCAGCACGAGCTGGAAGCCCGTGATGGCTGGCGCCTGCAACAAGTGGTGGAAAGTACCCTGAGCCGCCTGCAGTTGCCGGCCGACAAGACCTTGGCCGAGCTGTCCGGTGGCTGGCGCCGCCGTGTGCTGCTGGCGCAGGCGCTGGTGTCCGAGCCCGACCTGCTGCTGCTCGACGAGCCGACCAACCACCTGGACATCGGTGCCATTGCCTGGCTCGAAGAGGCCCTGCGCAGCTTCAACGGCGCGGTGCTGTTCATCACCCACGACCGGTCCTTCCTGCAGAACCTGGCCACCCGTATCCTTGAGCTGGACCGCGGCGGCCTGATCGACTGGAACGGTGACTACGCCAGCTTCCTGGTGCACAAGGAGGCTGCACTGGCCGCCGAAGAAACCGCCAACGCGCTGTTCGACAAGCGCCTGGCCCAGGAAGAAGTGTGGATTCGCCAAGGCATCAAGGCCCGCCGCACCCGTAACGAAGGCCGCGTGCGTGCGCTGAAAGCCTTGCGCGTGGAGCGTGGCGAGCGCCGTGAGCGCCAGGGCAAGGCCAACATCCAGATCGAGTCGGCAGAAAAATCCGGCAAGCAGGTGATGGTGCTGGAAAACGTCAGCTTCCATCACGCGGGCGGGCCGATGCTGGTCAAGGACTTTTCCATGGTCCTGCAGCGCCAGGACCGTATCGGCCTGCTGGGCGCCAACGGTACCGGCAAAACCACCTTGCTCAAGCTGATGCTCGGCGGCCTGGAGCCCACTTCGGGCAAGGTCGAGCGCGGCACCAAGCTGGAAGTGGCCTACTTCGACCAGATGCGCCACCAGCTCGAGCTGGAAAAGACCGTGATCGACAACCTGGCCGAAGGCCGTGACTTCATCGAGATCGATGGCCAGAACCGCCACGTGCTGAGCTACCTGGGCGACTTCCTGTTCAGCCCTCAGCGTGCCCGCACGCCGGTCAAGGCGCTGTCGGGTGGCGAGCGCGCACGCTTGCTGCTGGCCAAGCTGTTCAGCAAGCCGGCCAACCTGCTGGTGCTCGACGAACCGACCAACGACCTGGACGTGGAAACCCTCGAGCTGCTCGAAGAAGTGCTGTCCAACTACAAGGGCACTGTGCTGATGGTCAGCCACGACCGGGCCTTCCTCGACAACGTCGTCACCAGCACCCTGGTGTTCGAAGGCGAGGGCAAGGTGCGTGAATACGTGGGCGGCTACGAAGACTGGATTCGCCAGGGTGGTTCGCCAAAGCTGCTGGGCGTGACCGAGAGCAAGGGCGGCAAGTCCGAGCTCAACAGCGCGGTGGTGGAGAAAGTCGAGGACAAGCCCGCGCCAGTGGCTGCACCGGTGGTGGAAGAGGCTTCGAAGAAGAAGCTCAGCTACAAGCTGCAGCGTGAGCTGGAGATGCTGCCAGGGCAGATCGATGAAGTTGAGCAGCGTATGGCTGAGGCCCAGGAAGAAGTGAATGCGGCTGGCTTCTATCAGCGTCCGATTGCTGAAACCTCGGCAGTGCTGGCCAAGATCGAGAAGCTGCAGGGCGAGCTGGATGCGCTGGTAGAGCGCTGGGCCGAGCTGGAAGGCTGATAGGCACTAGCCTGACCCGGCCCTTTCGCGGGCAAGCCCGCTCCTACAGGGTTCACAATGCCATTGTAGGAGCGGGTTTACCCGCGCAAGGGCCGGGTCAGGTTAAATCACTCCTTCTTCTGCAACCGCACCGCCAGTACATCGCACGGCGCACCATGCAGCACGTCATTGGCCGTGGAGCCCAACAGCAACGCCAGGCCATGGCGGCCATGGCTGCCGACTACGATCAGGTCGCACTTCTGGTCCTTGGCCAGCTGGTGGATTTCCTGGCGCGGCTGGCCGTAGGTCAGGTGCGAGTCGCCGCGATTGATGTCCGGGTACTTGTTGAACAGCCGGTCCATGCGCTCCTTGGCCTGGTCGAACTGTTGCTGTTGCAGTTGCGACAGGTCCATCGGCACATCACCGCCAAATGCCATGGCCATCGGCTCGACGATGTGCACCAGGGATACCTTGGCGCCTGACGGTTCGGCGAGCTTCATGGCACGCTTGATCACCGGGTCGCATTCTTCGGTCAGGTCGACGGCGACCAACAAATGTTCGTATTGCATGAGCGGTACTCCTGACAATCGCGATAGAAGAAGTATGGTCGCTTTCGGGCGGGTCTTCCGTGAAAAATGGCTAACCAGCTCATTTGCAACGCTTTATGGGAACTACTGATATGACGGTATTGCTGGTGGTGTCAATCCTTGCGCTGATTCTCAGCCCGCTTTCCTGGCTGCGCAGCTCGCGCAAACAGAGTGAGCAGATGAAGCTGCGCCTGGAGGCACGGCGCATGGGGCTGGCCATGCAGCTGGCGCCGCAGCAATGGCCGCACTGGCTCGAAAAGGAACCGCCAAGCCCTT
This sequence comes from Pseudomonas sp. MM223, assembly GCA_947090765.1. Classification (NCBI taxonomy): domain Bacteria; kingdom Pseudomonadati; phylum Pseudomonadota; class Gammaproteobacteria; order Pseudomonadales; family Pseudomonadaceae; genus Pseudomonas; species Pseudomonas sp. MM223. The sequence continues at coordinate 2,097,743 of OX352322.1, forward strand.
GCCCGCAATACCACCGGGCGCGGCGTCGCGGGCATGAGGACAGCTTCAGCTTCTGGCAGATCAGCCCTGGGGTGTGGTGGAATCAGTGGCGAGAACCTTGCGAAGATCCGCGCTTCATGGAGGCCTTGGCACGCTTGCCGGCAAGCGTCTACAAGGTCGAAGCGGATGCGCGGATGATTGCCCTGTACTGGACTGAGCGAGGCGATACGGCTGTGTTGCAGGATGTTGCCTACGTCCTCGAAACCCTCGCCTGAAACCCCACGCCCACTGTAGGAGCAGCCTTGTGCTGCGAAGAGGCCGGTATGCCTGATAGCGGTATTCCGGGTGTGCTGGCCCTTTCGCAGCACAAGGCTGCTCCTACACTTACGGCGTAGGCGTTCAGGGCTTTAAACGACAAAGCGGCGGCTTGGCAGAACCCTGAAGGGGTGGGGTGCCAAGTCGCCGCTTTGCGTTCTGCTGCGCAGAAAAGGCCAGGCAGGCCGGGTATTCATTCAAGCAAGTGCCAGTGTAGCCGCCTTGGGGGGCCGCGCAAGCCGAAAGTCGCAGCATTATTTAGCTGCGTGTGGTCAATCGCTGACATGAATGGTCGGCGATCACTGTCATCATGTTTTGTACCCGGACGATACAAAGTGACTGGAAAGTCGCGTTTTCGCCGCGCTCGTGAGCATTTGACAACGCCGATCTTTTCGGAGAATGTGTGCACACCCAAATCAAACGGGCGTATGAATTGAGCGTTTGTATGTCATGACGCCAAGCCATACTTCCGACTAGCGCGCTGACGGGTGTGCCTGGGGCAGGGCAGCTAAGCCTGCTTCTGCTGCAGCGATCGGCGTGTACAGTTCAGCTTCCATATCGTGGAGATCAGTTGATGATTTACGAAGGTAAAGCCATCACGGTTAAGGCTCTTGAAAGTGGCATCGTCGAGCTCAAGTTCGACCTCAAGGGTGAGTCCGTCAACAAGTTCAACCGCCTGACCCTGAACGAGCTTCGCCAGGCCGTCGACGCCATTCAGGCCGACGCTTCGGTCAAGGGCGTGATCGTCAGCAGTGGCAAGGACGTGTTCATCGTCGGCGCCGACATCACCGAGTTCGTCGACAACTTCAAGCTGCCCGAGGCCGAACTGGTCGCCGGCAACCTGGAAGCCAACCGCATCTTCAGCGCCTTCGAAGACCTCGAAGTGCCGACCGTTGCTGCCATCAACGGCATCGCCCTGGGCGGCGGCCTGGAAATGTGCCTGGCCGCCGACTACCGGGTCATGTCCTCCAGCGCCAAGATCGGCCTGCCGGAAGTCAAGCTGGGCATCTACCCCGGCTTTGGCGGCACCGTGCGCCTGCCGCGCCTGATCGGTTCGGACAACGCTGTCGAGTGGATCGCCTCCGGCAAGGAAAACCGTGCCGAAGACGCCCTGAAAGTGGGTGCCGTCGATGCCGTGGTTGCCCCTGAGCTGTTGCAGGCCGGTGCCCTGGACCTGATCAAGCGCGCCATCAGTGGTGAGCTGGACTACAAGGCCAAGCGCCAGCCCAAGCTGGAAAAACTCAAGCTCAATGCCATCGAGCAGATGATGGCCTTCGAGACCGCCAAGGGCTTCGTTGCCGGCCAGGCCGGCCCGAACTACCCGGCCCCGGTCGAAGCCATCAAGACCATCCAGAAAGCCGCCAACTTCGGCCGCGACAAGGCCCTGGAAGTCGAAGCCGCAGGCTTTGCCAAGCTGGCCAAGACTTCGGTCGCCGAAAGCCTGATCGGCCTGTTCCTGAACGACCAGGAGCTCAAGCGCAAGGCCAAGGCGCATGACGAGATCGCCCACGACGTGAAGCAGGCCGCCGTGCTCGGCGCCGGCATCATGGGTGGCGGCATCGCTTACCAGTCGGCGGTCAAGGGCACCCCGATCCTGATGAAGGATATCCGCGAGGAAGCCATTCAGTTGGGTCTGAACGAAGCCTCCAAGCTGCTCGGCAACCGCGTCGACAAAGGCCGTCTGACCCCGGCCAAGATGGCCGAGGCACTCAACGCCATTCGCCCGACCCTGTCCTATGGCGATTTCGCCAATGTCGACATCGTCGTCGAAGCCGTGGTCGAGAACCCGAAAGTGAAGCAGGCCGTGCTGGCCGAAGTGGAAGGCCAGGTGAAAGAGGATGCAATCCTCGCGTCCAACACCTCGACCATCTCCATCAACCTGCTGGCAAAAGCGCTCAAGCGCCCGGAAAACTTCGTCGGCATGCACTTCTTCAACCCGGTGCACATGATGCCGCTGGTGGAAGTGATCCGTGGCGAGAAGTCCAGTGAAGTGGCCGTCGCCACCACCGTGGCCTATGCCAAGAAAATGGGCAAGAACCCGATCGTGGTCAACGACTGCCCGGGCTTCCTGGTCAACCGCGTGCTGTTCCCGTATTTCGGCGGGTTTGCCAAGCTGGTCAGTGCCGGTGTCGACTTCGTGCGCATCGACAAGGTGATGGAAAAGTTTGGCTGGCCGATGGGCCCGGCCTACCTGATGGACGTGGTCGGCATCGACACCGGCCACCACGGTCGTGATGTGATGGCCGAAGGCTTCCCGGACCGCATGAAGGACGAGCGCCGCTCGGCCGTCGACGCGCTGTACGAGGCCAACCGCCTGGGTCAGAAGAACGGCAAGGGCTTCTACGCCTATGAAACCGACAAGCGCGGCAAGCCGAAAAAAGTCTTCGACGCAGCCGTGCTGGACGTGCTCAAGCCAATCGTGTTCGAACAACGTGAAGTCACCGACGAAGACATCATCAACTGGATGATGGTCCCGCTGTGCCTGGAGACCGTGCGCTGCCTGGAAGACGGCATTGTCGAAACCGCTGCCGAAGCCGACATGGGCCTGGTCTATGGCATTGGTTTCCCTCCCTTCCGCGGTGGTGCGCTGCGCTACATCGACTCGATCGGTGTGGCCGAATTCGTCGCCCTGGCCGATCAGTACGCCGATCTGGGGCCGCTGTACCACCCGACTGCGAAGCTGCGTGAAATGGCCAAGAACGGCCAGCGCTTCTTCAACTGAGCGGTCAACGAGCTAGAGCGAGAGATTTGATATGAGCCTGAATCCAAGAGACGTGGTGATTGTCGACTTCGGTCGCACGCCAATGGGCCGCTCCAAGGGTGGCATGCACCGCAACACCCGCGCCGAAGACATGTCGGCGCACCTGATCAGCAAGCTGCTGGAGCGCAACGGCAAGGTCGACCCGAAAGAAGTCGAAGACGTGATCTGGGGCTGCGTCAACCAGACCCTGGAGCAGGGCTGGAACATCGCCCGCATGGCGTCGCTGATGACCCCGATCCCGCACACTTCTGCAGCGCAGACCGTCAGCCGCCTGTGCGGTTCGTCGATGAGCGCACTGCACACCGCTGCACAGGCGATCATGACCGGTAACGGCGATGTGTTCGTGGTCGGTGGCGTGGAGCACATGGGCCATGTCAGCATGATGCACGGCGTCGACCCCAACCCGCACCTGTCCTTGCATGCTGCCAAGGCTTCCGGGATGATGGGCCTGACCGCGGAAATGCTCGGCAAAATGCATGGCATCACCCGTGAGCAGCAGGACCTGTTCGGCCTGCGTTCGCACCAGTTGGCCCACAAGGCCACGGTCGAAGGCAAGTTCAAGGATGAGATCATCCCGATGCAGGGCTATGACGAGAACGGCTTCCTGAAGGTGTTCGATTTCGACGAAACCATTCGCCCGGAAACCACCCTCGAAGGCCTGGCGTCGCTCAAGCCCGCGTTCAACCCGAAAGGCGGTACTGTCACTGCCGGTACCTCGTCGCAGATCACCGACGGCGCTTCGTGCATGATCGTCATGTCCGGCCAGCGCGCAATGGACCTGGGTATCCAGCCATTGGCGGTGATCCGTTCGATGGCGGTGGCGGGTGTCGACCCGGCGATCATGGGCTATGGCCCGGTGCCGTCGACCCAGAAAGCGCTCAAGCGTGCCGGGCTGACCATGGCCGACATCGACTTCATCGAGCTCAACGAAGCCTTTGCTGCACAGGCCCTGCCAGTGCTGAAAGACTTGAAAGTGCTCGACAAGATGGATGAGAAGGTTAACCTGCACGGCGGCGCCATCGCTTTGGGCCACCCGTTCGGTTGCTCCGGGGCACGGATTTCGGGCACCCTGCTCAACGTCATGAAGCAGAATGGCGGTACCCTGGGGGTGGCGACCATGTGTGTCGGCCTCGGCCAAGGTATCACCACTGTCTTCGAACGCGTCTGATCGCGTTGCGGGACAGCAACCGGGGCCTTGTGCCCCGGTTTTGTTTTTACAGGATTTATTCAAGAGGGTGGGCAACATGCAGATACAACCAGGCGTATACCGGCATTACAAAGGGCCTGAGTACCGTGTCTTCAGCGTTGCGCGGCACTCCGAGAACGAAGAGTGGATGGTGTTCTACCAATGCCTGTATGGTGATTACAGCTTCTGGGTACGCCCCCTTTCGATGTTCCAGGAGTCTGTCGAGGTTGACGGCGAGCAGGTGCCACGCTTTGCTTTGGTCAAGGCTGAAGAAGGGCTGCCTGGGTTGCTGGGCAAGTCGCACGAGTGATCGTCCGAGCTTGACCTCACACTTTTGCCACTATATATAGCGGTGCCGCGTCTGGCACCTGACGCGTTTTTCATTTTCAGATTCAGGAATACTCCGATCCATGGGCAAATCGCTGGTCATAGTGGAATCCCCGGCCAAGGCCAAGACCATCAACAAGTACCTGGGCAACCAGTACGTGGTGAAGTCGAGTATCGGCCACATCCGAGACCTCCCCACCAGCGGTTCGGCCAGCGCAAGCAAAGAGCCAGCCGCCAAGCGTGGCAAGGCCGCGGGTGAGGCTCCGGCCCTGTCGCCGAAAGAAAAGGCCCGTCGCCAGCTGGTGGCGCGCATGGGCGTCGACCCGGACCATGGCTGGAAGGCCAAGTACGAGATCCTGCCTGGCAAGGAAAAGGTGATCGAAGAGCTGCGCCGCCTGGCCAAGGATGCCGACACCATCTATCTCGCAACCGACTTGGACCGCGAAGGGGAAGCCATTGCCTGGCACCTGCGCGAAGCCATCGGTGGTGACGACACCCGCTACAAGCGCGTGGTGTTCAACGAAATTACCAAGAAGGCCATCCAGGAAGCCTTCTCGCAGCCGGGCGAGCTCGACATCGACCGGGTCAATGCCCAGCAGGCGCGGCGCTTCCTCGACCGAGTGGTCGGTTACATGGTTTCGCCGCTGTTGTGGGCCAAGATTGCCCGCGGCCTGTCCGCTGGCCGAGTGCAGTCGGTAGCCGTGAAGCTGGTGGTGGAGCGCGAGCGTGAAATCCGTGCATTCATCCCGGAAGAGTACTGGGAGATCCACGCCGACCTCGGTACTGCCAAGAACGCCAAGGTGCGTTTCGAGGTGGCTCGCGAGAAGGGCGAGGCCTTCAAGCCGCTGAATGAAGCCCAGGCCATGGCCGCGCTGGAAAAGCTCAAGGCTTCCAGCTACAGCGTGGTCAAGCGTGAAGACCGCCCGACCAGCAGCAAGCCGTCGGCGCCGTTCATTACCTCCACCCTGCAGCAGGCGGCCAGTAACCGCCTGGGCTTCGGGGTGAAAAAGACCATGATGATGGCCCAGCGCTTGTACGAAGCCGGCTACATCACTTACATGCGTACCGACTCGACCAACCTGTCGGTCGACGCCCTGGACATGGCGCGCAGCTACATCGAGCGCGAGTTCGGCAAGCAGTACCTGCCGGAGGCGCCGTTGGTATATGGCAGCAAGGAAGGGGCCCAGGAGGCGCACGAAGCGATTCGTCCTTCCGATGTAAATACCCATCCGACCAAGCTCAGTGGCATGGAGCGCGATGCCGAGCGCTTGTACGAACTGATCTGGCGCCAGTTCCTGGCCTGCCAGATGCCGCCTGCGCAGTACCTCTCCACCAGCGTCACCGTGGCTGCCGGCGACTTCGAGCTGCGTGCCAAGGGCCGTATCCTCAAGTTCGACGGTTATACCCGCGTGCTGCCACAACAGAGCAAGCCGGGTGAAGACGACGTGCTGCCAGAGATGGTCCAGGGCGAAGCGCTGAAGCTGATTCAGATCGACCCGAGCCAGCACTTCACCAAGCCACCGGCGCGCTTCACTGAAGCCAGCCTGGTCAAGGAAATGGAAAAGCGCGGTATTGGTCGCCCGTCGACCTATGCGGCGATCATCTCGACCATTCAGGATCGTGGCTATGTGACCTTGCACAACCGCCGCTTCTATTCCGAAAAGATGGGCGACATCGTTACCGAGCGCCTGTCGGAAAGCTTCTCCAACCTGATGGACTACGGCTTTACCGCCGACATGGAGGAGAACCTCGACGACGTGGCCCAGGGCGAGCGTGACTGGAAGAACGTGCTCGACGAGTTCTACGGCGACTTCAGCAAGAAGCTGCAAACTGCCGAGTCCAGCGAAGACGGCATGCGCGCCAACCAGCCGACCATGACCAACATTCCGTGCAAGGAATGTGGTCGGCCGATGATGATCCGCACCGCTTCCACGGGCGTGTTCCTGGGTTGCTCGGGTTACAGCCTGCCGCCAAAAGAGCGCTGCAAGGCCACCGTCAACCTGGTACCGGGTGACGAGATTGCCGCAGATGACGAGGGTGAGTCGGAATCCCGCGTGCTGCTGGGCAAGCACCGCTGCCCGATCTGCGCCACGGCGATGGATGCCTACCTGCTGGATGAGAAGCACAAGCTGCACATCTGCGGTAACAACCCCGATTGCGTCGGCTACGAAATCGAAGAGGGTAGCTACCGCATCAAGGGTTACGAAGGGCCGAGCCTGGAGTGCGACAAGTGTGGCAGCGAGATGCAGTTGAAGACCGGCCGTTTTGGCAAGTTCTTCGGCTGCACCAACCCGACCTGCAAGAACACCCGCAAGCTGCTCAAGAGCGGCGAGGCGGCGCCACCGAAGATGGACAAGGTGGACATGCCGGAGCTTAAGTGCGAGAAGGTCGACGACACCTACGTGCTGCGTGACGGCGCTTCGGGGTTGTTCCTGGCCGCCAGCCAGTTCCCTAAAAACCGCGAAACCCGTGCGCCGCTGGTGATGGAAATCGTGCCGCACAAGCATGAGATCGATCCGAAGTACCACTTCCTGTGCGATGCGCCGCAGAAAGACCCGGATGGCCGCCCTGCGGTAATCCGCTATAGCCGCAAGACCAAGGAGCAGTACGTGCAGTCCGAGGTCGATGGCAAGCCGACCGGCTGGAAGGCGTTCTACGACGGTAATGCGTGGAAGGTTGAAGACAAGCGCTGATCTTCCAGTGCAGTCATTGGGGCCGCTTTGCGCCCCTTCGCGGCACAAGGCCGCTCCTACAAGAGAATGCGATCCCTTGTAGGAGCGGCCTTGTGCCGCGAAGGGGCGCAAAGCGGCCCCAATCATTTATGATGCACACATCCGCCTTGCAGCCTCATGGGAGGGCACTGAAATGGCCCAGGAACTCTACACCCGCACCAACCAGAAACTGTTCTTCGCTGGCCTCGCCCTGGAGTCCATGGCCAAGGCTGAACAAAGCCAGGCCATGAACGCCCAAGGCCTGGTGCAGGCCGAGCGCGAGTCGGCGCTTTTCCACCTGCACGGCGCGTTGCTGGGCCTTTGCCATGAAATCGGCGGCTTTTACCGCCTGCCGGTTGTGGCGACGGTAGAGCAGGCACTGGCCGATGATGCCTTGAATGGCATCGCCATCCCGGAAGTGGCCGAGCTGCTGGAGCTGGCCCGCCAGCGCGAAACGTGGTTGGCGCAAATGCTGAGTGCTTATGCCGATTTGTTCCGACCACCGGTCGCCAGGAAAGCACCAAAAACGGACGTCACCCAACCACTGATCCAGGCCGTCAATCTCGATGAGCCTGAGCATCCTGAGCTGTCGCGTGCCGAGGAAAGCTGGCGCAACAACCTCAAGGGCTTGGTGAGACGTTTCCGCGACGCGTTGAGTGAGTGCTGATAGCCGTTACGGCTGGTACAATACTGGCCTTTCGCGGAGAACTGCCATTTATGTCTACGTCTTTTCTGGAAATTGTCGAGTTGCCTGATGGCCGCATCGAACTGCGTCGCGCCGAGGATGAGGGCTCTCTGGTAACCCTGGATTTCTCGGAAGACGCCAAGGTGTTTCTGCAGGGCCAGCATGTAGAGGTGGCCAAGGCCATGCTGAGTGTAGGCGTGCAGATGGCTGGTCGCCTGATGGATGGCGAGCTCGAGCGTGATGAAGGGCCGCGCGTGCTGCACTGATCGTGCAGCAGGGCATCAGGTTTTTTGAAGTGACAGGCAAAGCCTGAACATTAGCCGAGGCGGATGTTCAGGCTTTGTGCGTTTCCGACACTGGCAGCGCGCAGCAGTTGCTGGCGTGCAGTGGCATTGACGTTGCCCAGCCAGCTGACCACCGTGTGGCTCAGGCCCAGGCGCAAGGCTTCGCATGCCAGTTGCAGCGGGGTTTGGTTGCCGCGAGGTTGCAGCAGCAGGATGCGTTCACGGTTGAGGCCGGCATCGCGCAGCCAGGCCTGGGTCAGGCTCGACGGCGGGGCGATCAGGGTCAGCCAGCGGGCCTCGTCCTCTTCGCTCAGCTCGCGCAGTACCGGTGCCAGCAGGCTTTGGCAGTGCCCCGGGGCGCCGCGCAGCGACAACTCGCTGAACAGTTCGGGCTGGCTGCTTTTGCGTGCCAGCTCGCTGGCTTTCAGGCCCGGTAGTACGGGCTGGGCGAGAAATGCTTCGAACAGGGGCAACTGGGCTTGCTCGGGTGCGTGAATGAACTGCTGCATGACGCCTCCTAGATCAGCGGCGAATGACGCCGACACTCAAGCCCTCGATCACCAGTTCCTGTTCTTTCAGGTCGACTTCGATGGGGGCGAATTCGGGGTTTTCGGCAAGCAGCCAGACCTTGCTGCCTTCGCGCTTGAAGCGCTTCACGGTCACTTCGTCGCCGATGCGGGCCACGACAATCTGACCGTTGCGGGCTTCGCGGCAGGTGTGTACTGCCAGCAGGTCGCCGTCGAAGATGCCGACGTCCTTCATGCTCATGCCGTGTACGCGTAGCAAATAGTCGGCCTGGGGGTGGAAGAAGGCAGGGTTGATATTGCAGGATTGCTCGATGTGCTGTTCGGCAAGAATCGGTGCGCCGGCAGCAACCCGGCCGATGATTGGCAAGCCGCTTTCTTCCGCCTTGGCTTCCAGGCCGGGGATGCGGATACCGCGCGAGGCGCCCGGGGTCATCTCGATCGCACCCTTGCGGGCGAGGGCCTTTAGGTGCTCCTCGGCGGCGTTGGGCGACTTGAAGCCCAGCTCCTGAGCAATCTCGGCGCGTGTCGGCGGGAAGCCGTTGTCTTCCAGGCAGCGCTTGATGAACGCGAGAATTTCGGCTTGGCGTGGCGTCAGTTTCAACATGGTGAGCGCTCTGTCTTTTTGTACAGTGACTGGGATTATATACAGTACTGGATGCGCTGCAAGCCAAAAGGCGCAATAAACATGAGCGGTGGCGCTTGCAGCCTGCGGTCTGGCGCTTTTAAATGGCGACCGCCCAGTCACCGAGCCTTGACAGACGCAGGGCTGAAACGTATGTTTCAAACACTTGTTTGTCTGGCGGAGTACGCGGAGTAGTCATGGCCCAATCGGAAACCGTTGAACGCATTCTCGATGCTGCCGAGCAGCTGTTCGCGGAAAGGGGGTTCGCCGAAACCTCGTTGCGGTTGATTACCAGCAAGGCCGGGGTCAACCTGGCAGCCGTCAACTATCACTTCGGTTCCAAGAAGGCGTTGATCCAGGCGGTGTTCTCGCGCTTCCTCGGGCCATTCTGCGCCAGCCTCGAACGGGAACTGGAGCGGCGTCAGGCCAAGCCGGAGCACAAGCCCAGCCTCGAAGAGCTGCTGGAGATGCTGGTGGAGCAGGCATTGGCGGTGCAACCCCGCAGCAACAATGACCTGTCTATCTTCATGCGCCTGCTGGGCCTGGCCTTCAGCCAGAGCCAGGGCCACCTGCGGCGCTACCTGGAAGACATGTACGGCAAGGTGTTCCGCCGCTACATGCTGCTGGTCAACGAGGCCGCACCTCGTATTCCGCCACTGGGCTGTTCTGGCGCGTGCACTTCATGCTGGGTGCCGCCGCCTTCAGCATGTCCGGTATCAAGGCGCTGCGAGCAATTGCCGAGACTGACTTTGGCATCAACACCTCGATCGAGCAGGTGATGCGCCTGATGGTGCCGTTCCTGGCTGCAGGCATGCGTGCCGACAGCGGTGTCACCGATGAGGCCATGGCCACGGCTCAGCTGCGCCCACGCAGCAAGGCTGGCGCTATCACCGCCAAAGCCTGAAGGCTGGGCGGGGCAGGGCGCTTCGGCTAAGCTAGCGTCCATGCCCGATCTCGACCTGCTGCATATTTCCCTTGCCGACCAATGCCTGTATGGGTTTGCCCGTGGCCAGCTGCGCGTGCGCCTGCCGGTTTCCACGGCGCGCAACGGTGCCGGCGAGCGCAATGGCTCGGGCTGCACACCGCGTGGCCTGCACCAGGTGCGGGCGAAGATCGGCGCGGGGTTGCCGCTTAATGCCGTATTGGCCGGGCGGCGCTGGACGGGTGAAGTGTGGTCGCCGGCGTTGCACGTGCAATACCCCGGCCGCGACTGGATACTCACGCGCATCCTTTGGCTGAGCGGCTGCGAGCCGGGCTTCAACCGCCTGGGCGCGGTCGACACCTTCCGCCGCTATATCTACCTGCACGGCACTGCGGATACGGAACCCATGGGCGTAGCGCTGTCCCATGGCTGCATACGCCTGCGCAACACTGACTTGCTTGGCCTGTTCGACCGTATCGGGGTGCATTGCCCGGTGCAGGTCGACGAAGCCGCTTGCCCTGATTGGGCTTCTCTCGTTCTGCAATGAAGGATTACCTATGACCGTCAGCCTGCAAGGCTCCCTGATGGTGGATATCGCCGGTAAATGGCTGACCGCCGAAGACCGTCACTTGCTGCGCCAACCCGAAGTGGCCGGCCTGATCATCTTTGCCCGCAACATCGACAGCCCGCGCCAGGTGCGTGAGCTGTGCGCGTCGATCCGTGCCATCCGCCCCGACCTGATTCTGGCAGTAGACCAGGAAGGCGGCCGCGTGCAGCGCCTGCGCCAGGGCTTTGTGCGCCTGCCGGCCATGCGTGCGCTGGCCGACAATGACAACGCCGAGTACCTGGCAGAGCAGTGCGGTTGGTTGATGGCGACCGAGGTGCTGGCGGTTGGCCTGGACCTTAGTTTTGCCCCGGTGCTCGACCTGGACCACCAGCGTAGCGCCGTGGTCGGCAGCCGTGCCTTCGAGGGTGACCCACTGTGTGCCACGCAACTGGCGGGCGCATTCATCCGCGGCATGAACGCGGCGGGCATGGCTGCCTGTGGCAAGCACTTCCCGGGGCACGGCTGGGCCGAGGCTGACTCGCACGTGGCCATTCCTACCGATGAGCGCAGCCTTGAGCAATTGCGCCAGGCCGACCTGGTGCCATTCGCGCGCCTGAGCGGGCAATTGGCGGCGGTGATGCCGGCGCATGTCATCTACCCGCAGGTCGACAATCAGCCAGCCGGTTTCTCGCGGCGCTGGCTGCAGGACATCCTGCGTGGTGAGTTGGGCTTTGACGGGGTGATCTTCAGTGATGACCTGTCGATGGCGGGTGCGCATGTGGTGGGCGATGCGGCCAGCCGTATCGAGGCTGCGTTGAGCGCCGGCTGTGACATGGGCCTGGTGTGCAATGACCGGGCGGCCGCGGAGCTGGCACTGAGTGCGGCGCAGCGTATGAAGGTCAAGCCATCGCCGCGGATTGCGCGGATGCGCGGGCAGGGGTTTGCGCGGACCGATTACCGCCAGCAGCCGCGCTGGCTGGAAGCATTGGGGGCATTGAAGGAAGCTCAGTTGGTCGATTGACCGCGCTGGCTTCTTCGCGGGCTTGCCCGCGAAGTTGCCAGTACAGGCAACAGAAGACGAAAGGTTTAGCGCCCGCGTTTGCCTGGTAATGGCGCAAACAGTGCTTCGATTTCTTCATCCCCCATGCGCCATTGCCCGGCTTGCCCGCCATCAAGCAGGCTCGCCGCCAATGCTGCCTTCTCTTGCTGCAACAGCTGGATCTTCTCCTCCACGGTGCCCCGGGTAATCAGCTTGAACACGAACACCGGCTTGTCCTGGCCAATGCGATAGGCGCGGTCGGTGGCCTGGTTTTCGCTGGCCGGGTTCCACCAGGGGTCGAAGTGGATCACCGTGTCCGCGGCCGTCAGGTTCAAGCCCACGCCACCCGCTTTGAGGCTGATCAGGAACACTTCGCTGTCACCCTGCTGGAACTGCTGCACGGGCGTGCGACGGTCGCGGGTGTCGCCAGTCAGCAGGCTGTAGCGGATTTTGCGCTTTTGCAGCTCCTGTTCGATCAGCGCCAGCATCGAGGTGAACTGCGAGAACAGCAGCACCCGGCGCCCTTCACTTAGCAGCTCTTCGAGCATTTCCAGCAATGCGCCCAGCTTGCCCTTGTCGGCCTGGTTGCCTTTGCTTTCCACGCCTTTGACCAGGCGCAGGTCGCAACACACCTGGCGCAGCTTGAGCAGTGCGTCAAGAATGACGATCTGGCTGCGTGCGGCGCCATTGCGGGCAATTTCGTCGCGCACTTTCTTGTCCATGGCCACCCGCACGGCCTCGTAGGTGTCGCGCTGGGCGTCGCTGAGCTCGACCCAATGCACCATCTCGGTCTTGGCCGGCAACTCGGTGGCCACCTGCTCCTTGGTGCGGCGCAGCAAAAACGGGCGGACGCGGGTGACCAGGTGGGCCAGGCGCTCGGCGTCGCCGTGGCGTTCGATCGGGGTGCGGTAGTCCTGGTTGAAGCGTTTGAGGTCACCCAGCCAACCGGGCATGAGGAAGTGGAAAATCGACCACAGCTCACCCAGGTTGTTTTCCATCGGTGTACCGGTCAGGCACAGGCGTTGGCCGGCCTGTAGCTCGCAGACGGCGAGGGCGGCCTTGCTGGTGCTGCTTTTGATGTTCTGTGCCTCGTCCAGTACCAACACGTGCCAGGCCTGGGCGCGCAGGTGTTCGAGGTCGCGTGGTATCAGGGCGTACGTGGTCAGGACCAGGTCGTATTCGTGCAGCTTGGTAAAATGCTTGCCACGCCCCGGGCCATGCAGGGCCAGCACGCGCAGCTCAGGGGCGAAACGCTGGGCTTCGTCCAGCCAGTTGGGTATCAGGCTGGTGGGCATGACTGCCAGGGCTGGTGCATTCAGGCGCCCGGACTCTTTCTCCAGCAGCAGGTGCGCCAGGGCCTGCAGGGTCTTGCCCAGGCCCATGTCGTCACCGAGGATGCCGCCGGTGCCCATCTCGCGCAGCGCCTGCAGCCAGTTCAGGCCCTGCTGCTGGTAGGGGCGCAGGCTGGCCTGCAGCCCGCTTGGCGGCGCCACTTGCAGGTCGCGGGCATCGCGCAGGCGGCGGCCCAGGTCGCGTACGTGCTCGCCCCCCTCCCAAAGCAGCGGCAGGCCTTCAATTTCGTTCAGGCGCGCGGCGTCGGCGCGCTCCATGCGCAGGGCCGGGCCCGCGGTGTCTTCGTGCAGGTACAGCTCGCCCAAAGTGCCCATCACTGCCTTGATGCGGCCGTAGGGCAGGGCGACGCGCAAAGCCGGGGCATCCAGACGCCCGCGGTTGAGGTCGATCAGCAGGTGTTCATCGTCACTGCGCCGGGCCAGTTCGTTGGGGCGCAGCAGCTCTGGGCTGCTGCGCAGCAGTTGCAGCACGATTGGCAGCAGGCTGTGGCGCTGGCCATCGACCACAATGCCCAGTTCCAGGTCGAACCATTCATGGCCGGGTGCTTCGTCGATACTCGCATACCAGTCGTCCACCTCCTTCAGGTTGAAAGCGAAGTCGCGGTGGACGTCTATGTCCCAGCCGGCTTGACGCAGCCTTGGCAGGCCTTCGCGGGCAAAGCGCAGCCAGGCTTCGTCGTCAGGCAGCTGGAACATTTCGCCGGCGCTGTCGGGCAGCGCCTTGCTTTGCCGGGTAGCGGCCTTGAAGCCCAGGTCGCGTAGCGCCTTGCGCAGTGCCTGCTCGGCTTGCGGCTGGCGGCGGATGCGCTGGCTGGTATTGCCGACCAGGCGGGTCAGCGGCTTTTCGTCGTTGCCGCTGGCGCGCAGGCCGTCGTAGTCGAACGCCAGTGCGGCACGGTGTTGCATCTGCCGCTGCATCCGGCCGGTCTTGGGCATGTAGGCGCTGAATTCGAGGCTGCCCAGGGTCAGTCGCCCTCTTGGCGTAATGTCCTCGATGTGTTCGGTGCTTACGGCTGTGGGCGTGGGGACGTGGCGGTTCAAGGCGTTCAATCGATGACTCAAGGGGATGACCAGGTGCTCGGGCACGATGGGCGCGCGCGCAAGCTGGCTGGCAATGAAAGGGTCGAGGTCGTGGCGCAGCTTGCCGGTCAAATGCTGCTGTCGGTCGACATAGTGCATGGGTTCGATGGGCACCGCCTGTAACTGCTCGTGACCATTGTGGTACCAGGCGCCACGGTAGCTGCCATTGTCCAGCCTGACCCAGCGGAATTCGGCATGTAGCTCCGGCCCCGGGGCCAGTGGCGCCAAGTCGTCTTCAAACAGCAGGCGGCCAGTGGCCAAGGCATAGCTATAGAGCTCCTCGCCCTGTTTGCCTTCCAGTTGCACCGCGGGCGACATGGTTTCGCGGCGGGCATCGATCAGGCGCAAAAGCCGCGCATCGTCTTCTGTGACATAGCGAGGCGTGTAGTAGAGCATTTCGGGCATCGATGTGATACGGCCGATCTTCAGGGTGTCGTCTGCCTGACGGGTGCCTTTGATTGGTTCGAGGCGCCAAAGCCCATGGTCCACATGCATGCGGTAATAAATTGCCGGGCCTTTGCGCGCTGGCCCTTGCGGCGTTGCAGGTTGCGAGGGCGACTCAAGGGTTTCAACCCACAGGTTGAGGTCCGGCGGCAGCGACAGGGCGGATTGTTCATGGGGGGCTGCGGCGTCAAGGCCGTCCTGCAATTGCAGCAGCGCTGCAACGCAGTGTTTGCAGTTGAGCCCGACTGGGCAGCTGCATTTCCCAAATACCCGCAGGTCCCCATAGTTGACGACCAGGCGGATGTTCTGCTGATAGGTCTCGCCTGCCGAGCCCTTGCAGAGGGCCTCGATCGTTGCACCCTGCTGCGACAGGATGCGTGCCCGCGCTTGCGCAGCATAGCTGCGGCCTCGTGCCATCGTGCCGGCCTCGATGAAGTCGACCCAGCCCGGATAGGCCCTCAGCAGCTGCTGCGCATCGCCATCGCTCACATCACTGCTCCATCATCTCCGGGTCCATCACCGGCATTTTCGGCGTGCCCGGTGGTGTCACCTTCAGCAGCACGGCCAGGTGGCCGCCGTCGAGGAAGGTCAGCTGGCCGCCCTTGACGTTGCTGTTGCTCTGCTTGAATTGCTCGCTTTGCAGGACGTTGCCGTTGTCGTCCAGCTGGTTGACCCAGAAGTTGGCCTCGACCGCGATAAAGCGGCCTTCAGCAAGGCTCAGGTTGCCTTCGATGGGGAAGTGGCCGAACTGTTCGGCGCCGTCGCCCAGGGCGATGCGGCTGGGCTCGCTGCCTACCTGTTGTTGCCAGGCCTTGTGCATCAAGACGGTGTAGTCGGCGGTGGCTTTCAGGCGGGTGGCTTCGTCGTCCAGCGCCGGGCGGCGCTCGGCATCTTTTGCCAGGCGCGGGGCGCCGGCGCTCCAGTCTTCAGGGGCAAACGGGCTGGTAAAGGCAGGCACGCTGTTCTGCCGCACCAGGAGCATTTCTACCTGATACAGGCCTTCGGCGAAGGCGGCTGGTGCGAACAGCGCCAGCAGCAGGGTCAGGCAACGGATGGCACGCATGGATCTTCCTTAGGCAGGCTGTGGGGTCAGGCGCTCGAACAGCGCCTCCAGGGTATTGAAGCGTTCGTCGGGGCGTTCCATCGGGACCAGGAAGCGGAACTGAGTGGCGCCTTCGAACTTGTAGCGTTTGGGCTGGCCCTGGATCAGCTTGATCAGGGTCAGCGGGTCGACCGGGGTTTCGGCCTCGAACTCGAGCTTGCCGCCATTGGGGCCGGCATCGACTTTCTTGATGCCGAGCTTTTCCGCGTGCAGTTTGAGCGAGGTCAGGCGCATCAGGTTTTTTGTCGGCTCTGGCAGCAGGCCGAAGCGGTCGATCATTTCCACTTGCAGGTCTTTGAGGCCTTCTTCGTCGGCGGCCGAAGCAATGCGCTTGTACAAGATCAGCCGCGCATGCACGTCGGGCAGGTAGTCTTCGGGGATCAGTGCCGGCAGGCGCAGGTTGATCTCCGGGCCGCCGCCCAGCGGCTGCTCAAGATTCGGCTGGGTGCCTTTACGGATTGCCTTGACCGCGCGCTCGAGCATTTCCATGTACAGGGTGAAGCCCACTGCCTGGATCTGCCCGCTCTGGCCTTCGCCCAGCAGCTCGCCTGCACCGCGGATTTCGAGGTCGTTGGTGGCCAGCACAAAGCCGGCGCCCAGGTCCTGGGTGTTGGCGATGGCCTCCAGGCGTTTTTCGGCGTCGGCGCTGACTTTTTGCCGGGTGGGCGTCAGCAGGTAGGCGTAAGCCTGGTGGTGGCTTCGGCCAACCCGGCCACGCAGCTGGTGCAGCTGGGCCAGGCCGAACTTGTCGGCGCGCTCGATGACGATGGTGTTGGCGCTGGGCACGTCGATGCCGGTTTCGATGATGGTGGAGGCCACTAGCACGTTGAAGCGCTTGTGGTAGAAGTCACTCATCACCTGTTCCAGTTCGCGCTCGCGCATTTGCCCGTGGCCGATGCCGATACGTGCCTCGGGCACAAGCTCGGCAAGGTCGGCAGCGCATTTTTCGATGGTTTTCACATCGTTGTGCAGGTAATACACCTGGCCGCCGCGCAGCAGTTCGCGCAGCAGTGCTTCCTTGACCGTGCTTTTGTTCTGCTCCATGACGAAGGTGCGCACCGACAGGCGCCGCGCCGGTGGCGTGGCAATGATCGACAGGTCACGCATGCCGGCCACTGCCATGTTCAGCGTGCGCGGGATCGGCGTGGCGGTCAGGGTGAGGATGTCGACCTCGCTGCGCAGGGCCTTCAGCTGCTCTTTCTGGCGCACGCCAAAGCGGTGTTCTTCGTCGATGATGGCCAGGCCCAGGTCCTTGAAGCGCACATCGTCCTGCAGCAGCTTGTGGGTGCCGATGAGGATGTCGATCTTGCCTTCGGCCAGGTCGGCGGCGGCGGCGGCCACTTCCTTGGCTGACTTGAAGCGGCTCATCACTTCCACGGTCACCGGCCAGTCGGCAAAACGGTCGCGGAAGCTGTTGTAGTGTTGCTGGGCGAGCAGGGTAGTGGGCACCAGCACGGCTACCTGGCGGCCACTGTGCACGGCGATGAACGCGGCGCGCATGGCCACTTCGGTCTTGCCGAAGCCGACGTCGCCGCACACCAGGCGGTCCATTGGCTTGGGCGCCAGCATGTCGGCCCGCACGGCCTCAATGGCGGTTTGCTGGTCCGGGGTTTCTTCGAACGGGAAGCCGGCGCTGAAGGTGGCGTAGTCGGCGGACGGGTCGGCAAACGCATAACCCTTGCGCGCGGCACGGCGGGCATAGATGTCGAGCAGTTCGGCGGCCACATCGCGCACCTGCTCGGCGGCCTTGCGCTTGGCTTTCTGCCAGGCCTCGGAGCCTAGCCGGTGCAATGGTGCCAGGGCATCGTCGCTGCCGGTGTAGCGGGCGATCAGGTGCAGGTTGGCCACCGGCACGTACAGCTTGGCGTTCTCGGCGTATTCCAGGGTGAGGAATTCGGCAGCCTGGCCGTCGATCTCCAGGGTGGCCAGGCCCAGGTAGCGCCCCACGCCATGGTCGATGTGCACCACCGGTGCGCCTTCGCGCAGCTCGGTGAGGTTCTTGATGACCGCATCGTTGGCGGTTTCGCCGCGCTTGTCGCGGCGGCGGCGTTGCATCACTCGCTGGCCGAACAACGGGCTTTCTGCGACCAGGGCCAGGCCTGGGTCGTCCAGCACCAGGCCGTCATCCAGCGGGGCGATGGTGATCGCCAGGCGCTCGCTGCCGGTGATGAAGTCGGCCCAGCCGTCGACGGTGTGCGGGCGCAGCTTCAGCCGTTCGAGCAGTTCCAGCAGCACTTCGCGGCGGCCCGCCGACTCGGCGGTGAACAGCACGCGGCCGGGGAACTGGTCGAGGAAGTTGGCCAGTTCGGCCAGCGGCTGGTTGGCCTTGGCCTCGATGGCCAGGTTGGGCAGGGCCCGCGCCGGGAAGCGCTCGCGGCCCGCGCCTGGCTCAAGGTCTTCGCTGCTGACCACCACCCGCGGCCATTGCTTGAGCCGGGCGAAGCAGTCTTCCACTGGCATGAACAGCTCGGCGGGCGGCAGCAGCGGGCGGCTGAGGTCGCCGCGGCGGTCTTCATAACGCCCGCGCACGTCGTTCCAGAAGTGTTCGGCGGCCTGTTCCACGCCGGGCAGCGAAAACACCTGGGTGTCGGCTGGCAGGTAGTCGAACAGGGTGGCGGTTTCTTCGAAGAACAGCGGCAGGTAGTACTCGATGCCGGCGGGGATGATGCCGCTGGCCAGGTCCTGGAAGATCGCGCTGCGGCGGAAGTCGACGTCGAAGCGCTCACGGAAGCGCGCCTTGAAGCGGGTCACTTCCTCTTTTTGCATCGGAAATTCGCGTGCCGGCAGCAGGCGTACCGAATCCACCTTGTCGATCGAGCGCTGGGTCTCGGGGTCGAAGGTGCGAAGTGTCTCGATCTCGTCATCGAACAGGTCGATGCGGTAAGGCAGCTTGCTGCCCATCGGGAACAGGTCGATCAGCGCGCCGCGCACGGCGAACTCGCCATGCTCGTAGACGGTGTCGACGCAACGATAGCCACTGGCCTCCAGGCGTGTGCGCATCTGCTCCACGTCGATGGTCTGCCCCACGTCCAGTACCAGGCTGCTGCCCAGCAGAAAACGTGTGGGCGCCAGGCGGTGCAGGGCGGTGGTGACCGGCACCACGAGGATGCCGTGGCTCAGCTCCGGCAGGCGGTACAGGCTGGCGATGCGCTGGGAGATGATGTCCTGGTGCGGCGAGAACAGGTCGTAGGGCAGGGTTTCCCAGTCGGGGAACGGCAGCACTGGCAGGTCCGGGGCGAAGAAGCGCAGCTCTTGCTCCAGACGGTCGGCGGCCTGGCTGTCGGCCGTCAGCAGCAGGGTGAAGCGGCCAGCGTTGCTGGCAGCTTCGGCGATGGCAAGGCTGAGGGCGGCACCGGGCAGATTACCCCAGGTTTGTTTGCCGGCCGTGGCCGACATGTGCGGTAGGCGCAGAACTGACACGGGAGATTGCACTCCAAGCGTTGCGGCAAAGACACCGATTGTACCGGTGAGCGTGCCGGCTGTCAGGCTCGAAAGGCCGTGAACGCTGGCTTGCATCACTGCGACAGGCGCTCATTGCCGGTTCCGCGTCGGGGCGTCATAATGTAGCCCCTTTTTTCTGTCCCTACATGTGGAAGGTTCCCGTGACTCAGAAGCCCGACCAGTGTCTTGGTGAGTGGATTGATCGTGAAGCCCTGGCTGAAGCGATGATCCCGCTTATCGGTCAGCTCTACCGCAACAACAACGTGGTGAGCTCGATTTATGGCCGTAGCCTGATCAACCGTTCGGTTATCTCGATCCTCAAGGCGCACCGCTTTGCGCGTCATCGTCAAACCGACGAAACCGAACTGTCCGTCCACGAGACATTCCCCCTGCTCAAGGCCATGAGCGAGCTGAAACTGGGCGCCGCTTCGGTTGACCTGGGCAAGCTGGCCAACAAGTTCAAGCAGGAAGGCAACGGGCGCACTGCCGAGCAGTTCGTCCGTGAAGAACTGGCCGACGTGGTTGGCCAGCAGAACGCCTCGGCGCGCAAAGGCACCGACGTTGTCCTGTACGGCTTCGGCCGCATCGGCCGCCTGCTGGCGCGCATCCTGATCGAGAAGACCGGTGGTGGCGACGGCCTGCGCCTGCGTGCCATCGTCGTGCGCAAAGGCGCCGAGAACGACCTGGTCAAGCGTGCCAGCCTGCTGCGCCGTGACTCGGTGCACGGCCCGTTCGATGGCACCATCACCATCGACGAAGCCAACAACACCATCACTGCCAACGGCAACCTGATCCAGGTTATCTACGCCAAGAGCCCGAGCGAAGTCGACTACACCCAGTACGGCATCGACAACGCGCTGATCGTCGACAACACCGGCGTATGGCGTGATGCCGACGGCCTGGGCCAGCACCTGGCCTGCCCGGGCGCTGCCCGCGTGATCCTCACCGCACCTGGCAAAGGCGCGCTGAAGAACATCGTGCACGGCATCAACCACGGTGACATCGCTGCCGATGACAAGATCATCTCGGCGGCCTCCTGCACCACCAACGCCATCGTTCCGGTGCTGAAAGCTGTCAACGACAAGTTCGGCATCGTCAACGGCCACGTCGAAACCGTTCACTCGTTCACCAACGACCAGAACCTGATCGACAACTTCCACAAGGGCAGCCGCCGTGGCCGTGCCGCGCCGCTGAACATGGTCATCACCGAAACCGGCGCCGCCACTGCTGCCGCCAAGGCACTGCCAGTGCTGAAGGGCAAGCTGACCGGCAACGCCATTCGCGTACCGACGCCGAACGTTTCGATGGCCATCCTGAACCTGAACCTGGAAAAGGCCACGACTCGCGACGAGATCAACGAGTACCTGCGCCAGACCGCCATGCACTCGGAACTGCACAAGCAGATCGACTACGTGGCTTCGCAGGAAGTGGTTTCGACCGACTTCGTTGGCTCGCGCCACGCTGGTGTGGTTGACGCTGAAGCCACCATCGCCAACGATAACCGCGTTGTCCTGTACGTTTGGTACGACAACGAATTCGGTTACAGCTGCCAGGTGGTTCGCGTGATGGAAGACATGGCTGGTGTGAACCCGCCTGCGTTTCCACGCTGATTCGCTTGTAAGGCAATGAAAAAACGGGAACCTTCGGGTTCCCGTTTTTTTTGCCTGATGAACTGATCGGGCATCTACTGTGTCTGTACAGGCCTCATCGCCGGCAAGCCAGCTCCCACAGGTACTGCACAGGCGGCAGGCTCAGCGTGGTACCTGTGGGAGCTGGCTTGCCGGCGATGAGGCCAGTGCAGGCAACCGAGAGCCCAAACCTTGCGCACAGCCTTACTGTTCATCCTCCTGCTGCTCACCGCCTGCGACCAGGGCCCCACCCTGGAGCGCCTGGGCGGCCCGACCATGGGTAGCAGCTACAGCATCCAGTACGTTCGCGAGCCCGGTGGCCCGGCGCCGGCCCAGGTGCAGGCGGCGGTCGAAACCATCCTTGGCGACATCGACCAGCACTATTCGACCTACCGCGGCGACTCCACCGTCAGCCGTTTCAACCAGTTGCCCGCCAACCAGTGCATGGCCCTGCCGCCCGACATGCTCGAACTCGTTGCCCTTGGCCAGCACCTGGCCGAGCAGAGTGATGGCGCCTTCGACCTCACCGTCGAGCCCCTGCTTGACCTGTGGGGTTTCGGCCCTCAGGCCCGCCACGAGCAGGTGCCCGACCCGCAAGCCCTGGCCCAGGTTCGTCAGCGCGTGGGCTACCGCCATTTGCATGTGGAAGGCCAGGCCCTGTGCAAGGACGCCCCGGTGCAGCTCGACTTCAACAGCATCGCCGCCGGCCATGCCGTTGACTTGATCGCCGCGCGCCTGAGTGCCATGGGCATAGCCAGTTTTGTTGCCGAGGCCACCGGTGAGCTCAAGGCGGTTGGCCGCAAGCCCGACGGCAGCCCTTGGCGCATCGCCCTGGAGTTGCCCCGCGAAGACCGCCAGATCGCCCGGCAGATCATTCCGGTCAATGGCCTTTCAGTCTCAACCTCGGGTGACTATCGGCACTATTTCGAGCAGAATGGCCGGCGCTATTCGCACACCTTCGATGCCCGCCTCGGGCGCCCGGTCGAGCATGACCTGGCTGCCGCCACCGTACTGGATGCCTCGGCGCTGCAGGCCGACGGCTATTCGACGCTGCTACTGATCCTTGGCCCTGAACGGGGTTGGGATTTTGCCGTGGCGCACGGCTTGGCCGCGGTATTGGTGACTCGGGCCGAGGGTGGCTTCGTCTCTCGAGCTACGCCCGCATTCGAACGGGCAGTGAAAGGCGACTGAAAGCGCAGGCAGGGATGATTGCCGCCAGGGAATGGGTGAACCATATGTAGTGCGGGCAAAATTGGCCTACGACGCGACCAAGGGTTAATGTGCGCGGCGTTCACGCTTGATTAGACTGCACCCGAATTTTCTCATGACGCCCCGGCGGCATGATCGCGCCCCGCGAGCGACCGTGGCTTGCGGGCCAGTTCTGAAGGAGTACGCATGGCTGTCTACAACTACGACGTAGTGGTGCTGGGTTCCGGCCCGGCCGGTGAAGGCGCGGCAATGAACGCCGCCAAAGCAGGGCGCAAGGTGGCGATGGTCGATGACCGTCGCCAGGTCGGTGGCAACTGCACGCACCTGGGCACCATCCCGTCCAAGGCACTGCGTCACTCGGTGCGGCAGATCATGCAGTTCAACACCAACCCGATGTTCCGGGCTATCGGTGAGCCGCGCTGGTTCTCGTTCCCGGACGTGCTGAAAAGCGCCGAGAAGGTGATTTCCAAGCAAGTGGCATCGCGCACCGGCTACTACGCCCGCAACCGTGTCGATGTGTTCTTCGGCACCGGCAGCTTCGCCGACGAACAAACCGTTGAAGTGGTGTGCCCGAACGGTGTGGTGGAAAAGCTCAACGCCAAGCACATCATCATCGCCACCGGCTCGCGCCCGTACCGCCCGGCCGACATCGACTTCCACCACCCGCGTGTCTACGACAGCGACACCATCCTCAGCCTCAGCCACACCCCGCGCAAGCTGATCGTGTACGGCGCGGGCGTGATCGGTTGCGAATACGCTTCGATCTTCAGCGGCCTGGGCGTGCTGGTAGAGCTGGTGGACAACCGTGGCCAGCTGCTGAGCTTCCTGGATTCGGAAATTTCCCAGGCACTGAGCTACCACTTCAGCAACAACAACATCACCGTGCGCCACAACGAAGAGTATGAGCGCGTCGAAGGCCTGGATAACGGGGTGATCCTGCACCTGAAGTCGGGCAAGAAGATCAAGGCCGACGCCTTGCTGTGGTGCAACGGCCGTACCGGCAACACCGACAAGCTGGGCCTGGAAAACATCGGCATCAAGGTCAACAGCCGTGGCCAGATCGAGGTCGACCAGGCTTACCGCACCACCGTGTCGAACATTTACGGCGCCGGTGACGTGATCGGCTGGCCGAGCCTGGCCAGTGCCGCCCATGACCAAGGCCGCTCTGCGGCTGGCAGCATCGTCGACAATGGCAGCTGGCGCTTCGTCAACGACGTGCCGACCGGCATTTACACCATTCCGGAAATCGAGCCGATCGGCAAGAACGAGCAGGAGCTGACCCAGGCCAAGGTGCCGTACGAAGTGGGCAAGGCCTTCTTCAAGGGCATGGCGCGTGCGCAGATCGCTGGCGAGCCGCAGGGCATGCTGAAGATTCTGTTCCACCGTGAAACCCTGGAGATCCTTGGCGTGCACTGCTTCGGCTACCAGGCTTCGGAAATCGTCCACATTGGCCAGGCGATCATGAACCAGCCGGGTGAGCTGAATAACCTGAAGTACTTCGTCAACACCACGTTCAACTACCCGACCATGGCCGAAGCCTACCGGGTAGCTGCCTACGACGGCCTGAACCGGCTTTTTTGAGCGGCTCCGACCGGTGGCCTGAGCCGGTCGGAGAGACCGATTTCAACCCTACCCGAGGGTGGTCTTGGCCAAACCGGGAAAGTCTGTAATCAGGCTGTCCACGCCAAAGTCAGCGAGCCGGCGCATCAGTGCCGGTTCGTTGACCGTCCACACCGATACGTGCAAACCCTGGCCCTGCGCTTTGAGCAGGCGCTCGGGGGTGCACAGTGTCCAGTTCAATGCCAGCAGCTCGCAGCCGTAGTTCTGTGCCACCTTCAGCGGGTCGAGCCAGGCGTACTCGGCGACTAGCCCGCGTTTCACGTCTGGCACCAGCTCCAGGGCGGCGCCCAATACTTCGCGTGAGCTGGAGGTGATGGTGACTTTGTCCAGCAGGCCATACTGCTGGGCCAGTTCGCGAATCGCCAGTACGGTGGTGGCAGCGCGGGTGCGCGAAGCACTTTTTACCTCCAGCTGCCAGTGCTCGAACGGGCATTTCTCGAACAGTTCTTCCAGTTTCGGGATAGGGCAGGGTTGCACGTGGCCCGGCCCGCCGTGGCGCGCATCGATTTTCATCAAGTCGGCGGCAGGGTGATCGACCACCTTGCCGCGTCGGCCGGTGGTGCGTTTGAGGGTTGGGTCGTGGATCACCATCAGCTCATTGTCGGCCGACAGGTGCAGGTCCAGTTCGCAGCGGGTGACGCCGTGGGACAGGCACTGGCGGAAGCTGTGCAGGGTGTTCTCGGGCGCTTCGCCCTTGGCGCCGCGATGGCCGTAGATCAGGGTCACGTTCGTTCCTTCAAATCAGAGAAAAATAGGCTCAGGAGGCGGGGTCATTCTGTTCCAGCTGCTGGCGCCGTTGTTGTTGCTGGCGCTGCAGGATGTAGCGCGCCAGCAGTTGACGCTGGGCGTCGGTCATGTCGATGAATTCGGTGCCGACATCAAAGCCGCCCTCGGGGCGGGGGTCGCAGTGGGTGACCTTGCCGCGCAGCAGCAGGCCATGGGCGCGCGGCATCAGCACCATCTTCACTTTCACCCGGGTGCCTGGGGCAATCTGCGTGGCTTGCGCAAATTCGATGCCGCCTTCGGAAAGGATGACCGGCAGCGGCTGGCCGACTTCGCCGAGCAGGGTCTGGGCCACGACGGCGCTGAGCAGGTCGAGGCGTTTGTTTTGCGCCCGCAGGAAGGCCGCAAGGGTGCGGTCCTTGTCGCTCAACTGGCGCAGCAGGTGCTGCGACTCGAAGTCGGACAAGTGCAGCTCGCTGAGCAGGTTGAACAGCGGAGAATCATCTTGCAATACATCTGGGTCAAGGGCTTCGGCCGCGCTGAGGGGGCTTATTTGAAGTGCGATCCGATCTTCAATGCGGTAGTATTCGCGGCGATCTTCTTCGTCTAATGTCGTCATGGCGAACCCAAGGTAGCGGCGGTGGTCCGAGTGTAAAGCCGCCGTAGGCGCCTCGCCACAAGGACGTTCCCTTTCATCCGAACAAGCCCCGACATGTTCAGACCTCTTTTCGCATTCATAGGCACGCGTTATACCCGTGCCAAACGCCGTAATCACTTCGTCTCGTTCATTTCCCTGACCTCGATGATCGGCCTCGCCCTGGGCGTGGTGGTGATGATCGTGGTGCTGTCGGTGATGAACGGTTTCGACCACGAAATGCGCACCCGCGTGCTGGGGATGATTCCCCATGCCACGCTGGAGAGCGGCCAGCCCATTGCCGACTGGCCTGCCCTTGCCCAACAAGTAAAGCAGAATCCGCAGGTGGTGGCGGTTGCGCCGTTCACCCAGATGCAGGGCCTGCTGACCCATGACGGCAAGGTGCAGAAGGTGCTGCTCAATGGCATCGACCCAGCCCGCGAGCGTGAGGTGTCGATCATCGACAACTTCGTTCTGCAAGGCCGCCTCGACCAACTGGCGCCGGGTGAGTGGGGCATCATG
Organism: Pseudomonas sp. MM223; assembly: GCA_947090765.1. NCBI lineage: Bacteria > Pseudomonadati > Pseudomonadota > Gammaproteobacteria > Pseudomonadales > Pseudomonadaceae > Pseudomonas > Pseudomonas sp. MM223. The sequence goes on from OX352322.1 coordinate 2,123,403, forward strand.
ATCGGCGACAAGGCTGCGGCCAAACTGGGTGTGGCCATCGGCGACAAGCTCACCTTCGTCGCCCCCGAAGTCAGCGTTACGCCGGCCGGCATGTTCCCGCGCATGAAGCGCTTCACCGTGGTGGGCACCTTCCACGTGGGCGCGGGCGAAATCGACGGTTACCTGGGGCTGACCAACATCAGCGACCTTTCCCGCCTGCACCGCTGGAAACCCGACCAGGTGCAGGGCCTGCGCCTGAAGTTCGACGACCTGTTCCAGGCACCACGGGTGGCCTGGAGCATCGCCCAGCAGCTGGGCGACCAGGAGTTCTACAGCCGCGACTGGACCCGCACCCACGGTAACCTGTACCAGGCCATCCGCATGGAAAAGGCCATGATCGGCCTGCTGTTGCTGCTGATCGTGGCAGTGGCGGCGTTCAACATCATTTCCACCTTGGTCATGGTGGTCAATGACAAGCGCGGCGACATTGCCATCTTGCGCACGCTGGGCGCCACGCCCGGGCAGATCATGCTCATCTTCATGGTCCAGGGCACGGTGATCGGGGTAATCGGTACCCTGATCGGCGCCGTGGTCGGGATCATCGCCGCACTGAACGTGAGCGCGGCGATCGCCGGCATCGAGAAACTGATCGGGCACAAGTTCCTGAACGCCGACGTGTACTTCATCGATTACCTGCCGTCGCAGATCCAGTCCCAGGACGTGTACATGGTCTGCGGTGCGGCGCTGGTCCTGAGTTTCTTCGCCACCCTGTACCCGGCCTGGCGTGCGGCCCGCACCCAGCCTGCAGAGGCGCTACGTTATGAGTGAGTCGCGCATGAGTGATAAAGCCGTTCTGAGTTGCCGCAACCTGGGCAAGTCCTACGACGAGGGCCCGGAATCGGTCAAGGTGCTGTCCGGCCTCAACCTGGAGCTGCATGCCGGTGAGCGGGTGGCCATTGTCGGTAGTTCCGGTTCGGGCAAGAGTACCTTGCTCAACCTGCTGGGCGGCCTTGATCGGCCGACCCAAGGCAGCGTCTGGCTGGCTGGCGAAGAGCTGTCGGCGCTGGGCGAACGTGCCCGTGGCCTGCTGCGTAACCGTGAGCTTGGCTTTGTCTACCAGTTCCACCACCTGCTGCCGGAATTCACCGCCATCGAGAACGTGTGCATGCCGCTGCTGATCGGCCGCACGCCCATCCCCGAGGCGCGGGAGCGTGCCGAGGCACTGCTCAAGCGCGTGGGCCTGGGCCACCGCTTGAACCACAAGCCGGCCGAGCTGTCTGGCGGTGAGCGCCAGCGGGTGGCGATTGCCCGGGCACTGGTCAACCGCCCCGGGCTGGTGATGCTCGATGAGCCTACCGGCAACCTCGACCACCACACCGCCCAAGGCATCCAGGAACTGATGCAAGAGCTGTCCAGCTCGTCGCGTACGGCGTTTCTGGTGGTTACCCACGACCTTAACCTGGCGCGGCAGATGGACCGTGTATTGAAGCTCGACGACGGCCACCTGGTGGCGATCTGATCGACTGCTCGGGGTGGCAGGTGCCGCCCCGTTTTCCTGTTTTCATTGGGTGATTTCGTAAATGTTCAGACCCTTGCCCATCTTCATCGGCGCGCGCTACACCCGAGCCAAGCGCCGCAACCACTTCATCTCGTTCATCTCGATGACCTCGATGATCGGCCTGTCGCTGGGCGTGCTGGCGATGATCGTGGTGCTGTCGGTGATGAACGGCTTCCAGCGCGAAATGAGTTCGCGCATTCTCGGCCTGGTACCGCATGCGGCCATCCTCGGCGTGCAGCCGCTGGACGACTGGCACAAGGTGGCCGACGCAGCCTTGCAGAACCCGGCGGTGATGGCGGCAGCGCCGATTACCGAAATGGAGGGCATGCTGTCGTACAAGGGTGCGATGCAGCCGATCCAGGTGGGCGGTATCGACCCGGCCGAAGAGGGCAAGGTATCGATCGTTGGCCAGCACATTGTCCAGGGCCGGCTGCAGGACCTGCAGCCGGGTGAGTTCGGTGTGGTCATCGGTGAATTGACCGCGCGGCGCTTTCGCCTGAACACCGGCGACAAGCTGACCCTGATCGTGCCGGAAATCAGCAAGGAGCCGGGTGGTATCACCCCGCGCATGCAGCGCCTGACGGTGGTCGGTATCTTCAAGGTCGGTGCCGAGCTGGACGGATCGCAGGCCTACATCCACGTGGCCGATGCCGGCGAGATGCAGCGCTGGGCACCGGGCCAGGTGCAGGGCGTGCGCCTGAAGCTGCATGACCTGTATGCCGCGCCGCAGGTGTCCAAGGCGATCGTTGCCGGGCTGGGTGACGCCTACCGCGCCGATGACTGGTCGCACACCCAGGGCAGCCTGTTCAGCGCCATGAAGATGGAAAAGACCATGATCGGCCTGCTGCTGATGATGATCATCGCCGTGGCGGCATTCAACATCATTGCCACCTTGGTGATGGTGGTGAACGACAAGGGGCCGGACATTGCCATCCTGCGTACCTTGGGTGCCACGCCTGCGCAGATCATGGGCACGTTCATGGTCCAGGGCAGCCTGATTGGTGTTGTCGGGACCCTGATCGGTGGCGTGCTCGGCGTGATTGCAGCGTTCAATGTCAGCCAGATCGTGGGGTGGCTGGAGCGGGTGAGCGGGCAGCACATCTTTACGTCGGACGTGTACTTCGTCAGCAGCCTGCCGTCGCAGTTGCAGTGGGGCGATGTGGCAATGATCTGTACGGCCGGTTTGGTGATGAGCTTTTTGGCGACCATTTACCCGGCTTACCGGGCGTCGCAGGTGCAGCCGGCGATTGGCCTGGCAGTCTGATGTTTGCCTGAGATTTTGGGGGCGCCTTGCGCCCCTTTCGCGGCACAAGGCCGCTCCTACAGGGGGCGCATCAGCCTGCCGGTTCACGATCTCTTGTAGGAGCGGCCTTGTGCCGCGATGGGCTGCAGAGCAGCCCCAATTTCACAGAGCTTCAGTAAACTCGATCACAAACCGCGTCCACCCACCTTCACACTCCGCCCGGATGCGCCCGCCATGGGCCTGCACGATCGACCGGGTAATCGCCAAACCCAACCCCGCATGCTCGCTACTGCCTTCGCGCCGCGCCGGGTCCACTCGGTAGAAGCGGTCAAACAGCCGCGGCAAAGCAGCCGGCTCGATGGCCAGGCCGGTGTTGGCTACGCTGATTGTCGGCCCCGGCGCCAGCGTCACCTTTATCTGCCCACCCGCCGGGGTAAAGCGCAAGGCGTTATCCAGCAGGTTGGACAGCGCCCGGCGCAGCATATGCCGGTCACCGTGCAGCACGGCTTCCCCCTTGCGCAGCATCTGCACGTTGCTGTCCTCGGCCAGCGGCGCGTAGTACTCCAGCAGCGCATCCACCTCGTCATGCAACGCCAAAGGCGCTTGCCCCGGCACCAGCAGGCCGTGGTCGGCCTTGGCCAGGAACAGCATGTCGTTGATCATTTGCGCCATCCACTGCAGCTCTTCCAGGTTGCCATGCAGCGCCTCACGGTATTCCTCAAGGCTGCGCGGGCGGGTGAGGGTGACCTGGGTGTGGGTCAGCAGGTTGGACAGCGGCGTGCGCAGTTCGTGGGCAATGTCGGCGGAAAATGCTGACAGGCGCTGGAAGGCATCGTCCAGGCGCTGCAGCATGGCGTTCATGCTGGTGGCCAGCTCGGCCAGCTCCTCGGGCATCTGCGCCACCGGCAGGCGCGTGGTGAGCGAGCGTGCCGACACGCTGGCGGCCACCTGGCCCATTTGCCGCAACGGGCGCAGGCCGCTGCGTACCGCCCAGGCGCCAAGCAGTGCGGTAGCCAGCGCTGAAAGGCCGACAGTCAGCCAGATAAGGCGTTGCATGCCCTGCAGGAAGTGCTGGTGGTGGGTGATGTCGAGGTAAAGCGTCAGTTGCGGTGAAGGTGTTGCGCCTTGGGCCAGGTGTACGGCCAGGCTGCGGTAGTCGGTGCCTTGTGCATGCAAGGTGGCCAGCCCGGCGGGCAGGGGGGCTGCGGCAGCCCGGTGCGGCTTTCGAACCAGGTGCTGCCGTCGCTGCCGCTGATGCGCAGGGCCAGGTCGGCCTGGTGGCTGAGCTCATCGCGCAGGTCGGGCAGGCGTGCCTGCAGCTGTGTCGGGGTGGAGATACCAGCCAGTTGCGTGCGGAACAGCGACAGGCGCGAGTCCAGCAGTTGCTGGTCGAGTTCGACGAAGTGCTGCTCGCTGGCCCGGCTGAACAACAGGCCGGCGCCGAGCGAGACCGCGGCGGTGCAGGCGGCAAACAACAGGGCCAGACGGCTGCCGAGGGAAACCTTGCGCATCATTCCGTGCGCTCTTCGAGCACATAGCCCATGCCGCGTACGGTGTGGATCAGCTTGTTGGGGTGCGGGTCGTCGATTTTCAGGCGCAGGCGGCGTATCGCTACCTCGATCACGTTGGTGTCGCTGTCGAAATTCATGTCCCACACCTGCGAGGCAATCAGCGATTTTGGCAGCACCTCGCCCTGGCGGCGCAGCAGCAGTTCGAGCAGGGCGAATTCCTTGGCGGTCAGGTCAATACGTTGGCCGGCGCGCTCGGCGCGGCGGCGGATCAGGTCCAGGCGCAGGTCGGCCAGGCTCAGGGTGGTGTCCTGGCTGGGGCTGGTGCCACGGCGCAGCAGGCTACGTACCCGGGCTAACAATTCGGAAAAGGCGAACGGCTTGACCAGGTAGTCATCGGCGCCCAGTTCCAGGCCATGCACGCGATCCTCGACGGCGTCGCGGGCGGTGAGGAACAGTACCGGCGTGTCCAGGCCGGCCTGGCGCACGGCCTGGAGGATCTGCCAACCGTCACGGCCGGGCAGCATCACGTCGAGGATCAGCAGGTCGTGGTCGCCGGTCAGGGCCAGGAACTGGCCGGTTTCGCCATCAGCCGCCAGCTCGGTGGCGAAGCCGGCCTCGCTCAAGCCCTGGCTAAGGTACTGGCCGGTGCGGGCCTGGTCTTCGACGATCAGCAGTTTCATTCGGTGGCTTGCCTCCAGCAGGGGCCGGGTGATGCTGAAATGATACGTGACTATCCTGGCCATCACTCAAGCTGACAAAGTTGTAATCTCCCTGTCAGGTAGCTGCCAGTCGCCTCTGACTAAGGTGGCTTCATCCCGTTGTGTATTACCGGAGTCATCATGAAACGCCTGTTCATCGCCGCCACCCTTGCCCTGGCCAGCCTGCCGACCTTTGCCGGGGAGGCACAAACCTTCGCCTTTGGTGAGCCGGCGCCGGCGGCCAGGGCCACCCGCACGGTCAACGTGGTACTCAAGGACATCGCCTTCGAGCCCGGCAACCTGCAGGTAAAAGCCGGCGAGACGGTGCGCTTCGTACTGGTCAACGAGGGCAAGCTGCCGCATGAATTCAACCTGGGTGACAAGGCCATGCATGCCGAGCACCAGAAGGAAATGGTTGCCATGCAAGGCAAGATGTTCACCGAGGCCATGAACCATGAAGGCATGGACCACGGCCAGATGATGGATCACGGCGGCGGCCATGGCCACGGTGGCGGTAACACTGTGTTGGTCATGCCCGGCCAGCGTGCCGAGCTCGACCTGGACCTTCCGCAAGTCGGCGCCCATCGAGTTTGCCTGCAACGTGCCGGGGCACTACCAGGCCGGCATGGTCGGGGCATTGACCATCGAGTGACTGGCCCTGCAAGGCAGGGTGCAAAACCGGTAGACTAGGGGCAATTTCGAACCTCTAGGTCAGTTTCCATGCATCCTGCTGCCGAACACTCGCCGCTGGGCAAGTCCAGCGAATACATCGCCACCTACTCCCCGGAACAGCTGTTCCCGATCCCGCGTACCGCCAAGTGGGCCGAACTGGGCGTTACCGCACAGACCTTGCCCTGGCAGGGTGTGGATTACTGGAACTGCTTCGAACTGAGCTGGCTGCTGCCATCGGGCAAGCCGGTGGTGGCAATCGGCGAATTTGCCATCCCGGCCGATTCGCCGAACATCATCGAGTCCAAGTCGTTCAAGCTTTACCTCAACTCGTTGAACCAGACGGTGTTCGCTTCGCTGGGCGAATTGCAGGCTTGCCTTGAGAGAGACCTGTCCGCCGCCGCCGGCAAGCCGGTGGGTGTGAAGGTGCGTACCTTGGCCGAGGTCGAGGCCCAGGGCGTGGTGGCCTTGCCGGGGCTGTGCATCGATGCGCTGGACGTTGCCATCAGCAACTACGAGCAGCCGCAGCCAGAGCTGCTGCGCTGCAACCCGGAGCACGTGGTGGAAGAAACCGTGCACAGCCATTTGCTGAAGTCCAACTGCCCGGTTACCGGCCAGCCGGACTGGGGCAGCGTGGTGGTCGAGTACAAGGGCAGGGCGCTGGACCACGCCAGCTTGCTGACCTACCTGATCAGCTTCCGCCAGCATGCCGACTTCCATGAGCAGTGCGTAGAGCGCATTTACCTGGACTTGAAAAACCTGCTGCAGCCGGAGCACCTGACGGTGTATGCGCGGTATGTGCGACGGGGTGGGCTGGATATCAACCCGTATCGCAGCACCGGAGTGATTAGCCCGGAAAACAAGCGGCTGGTTCGCCAGTAATTTATTGGGGCCGCTTTGCGGCCCATTCGCAGCACAAGGCTGCTCCTACAGGGGAGTGCATATTCTCCCTGTAGGAGCAGCCTTGTGCTGCGAATGGGGTGCGAAGCAGCCCCAGCTGTTTCAGATCCCCATGCTGTGCAGCGAGTTGGCAATGCTGCGCAGGGTGGCGGTGAGGTCGGGGTGGTCGGCCTCGAAGCGTTCGATTGCCAGGTTCACGCCATCCACCAGGTTGTTGTCCGGCGTGGCTTCCTCAAGCTTCAGTTGCGCTTCGATCTGGCGCGCTTCTTCGTGCAACGCGGCCAGTTCGTCTTCCGAAAGCGGTACGTTGCGGTCCAGTTGCTCGCGCAAGCTGTTCAGGCGCTCTTGCAATTCGCGGGCAGGCATTGGCATTTCTCCATCAATGGCTTGGCAAGCCATGGACCTCGGCGACGCAGCAAAGGTTCTGGCCTGTCTTCAGCGTAATCCACCTGCCGCCGCTTTGCATGATCCGCGTCAAAGGTGCTGTATCAGGGTTTTTCACCTTTGCGTCGGCGCTGGGCGATGTCCTGCAAACAGGTGTCCAACGCTTCCAGGTGGTCGATTACCGAATGCACCCCCAGGCCGAACAGTTCCAGCGTCGCCTTGCCGCGGGCGACGTCCTGTTGTTGCGAGGTCATGGCCTGCCAGTGCCGCGAACTGCGGTCACAGAACGGGCTGCACGCGGCCAGGCCCACCGTCCACAAGCCTGCGTTAAGGCCGGATTGCAGCAGGCGCGGGTCGCCGCTGACCAGCACGCAGCCATCCAGGCGTTCACTGTCCAGGGTCATCAACGCCTGCCAGCAGGCGTTGGGCGCCGGCCAGCGTACACCGTTGACCGAATGCCCCGGCAGCCAGTCGGGCAGCACGTGGGCCAGGCGCTTGCTTTGGGTGGCGCTGAGGTCATCCAGCCAGATGCACGGCACCTGCTGCTGGCGCAGGTTGGCGAGGGTAGCCAAGGCACCGGGGGCGGGCGAGGGGGCACCACCATTGGCAGCCTGCACCAGGCAACCGCGCAAGCCGAACAGCACAGCAGTGAAGGCGGGTGCAGCGTCCATGGCAACTTCCCCCAAATAGTCCGCAGGCTATTCGGTGATTGTTACCGCCCTGTGACATTGATCCTTACGTAACAGTTGTTCACAAAATATTGAGCAAACATGTGTAAAGCTGTTTATCAGCCCGCAAGCCTCTATACTGCCGCCTTACCAAGCAGCGCGACCCGTTGCGCTTGCGGCCGAGAAATTCGATGGAGAGACATCTATGCGTAGGATCGGTGCCAGTGTGATTGAACGAGTCACCCAGGCCTGTGTCTGCGCCAGCATGCTGCTGGCGCCCGTGGCAGCCACCCAGGCAGCCACCGAGGAAGATCCCTGGGAAGCGGTCAACCGCCCGATCTTCCGCTTCAACGATACCCTCGACACTTATGCCCTCAAACCGTTGGCCAAGGGCTACCAGGCGGTCACTCCGCAGTTTCTTGAAGATGGCATCCATAACATCTTCCGCAACCTGGGTGATGTGACCAACCTGGCCAATGACCTGCTGCAGCTCAAGCCTCATGCGGCGGGCGTGGATACCGCGCGGCTGATCGTCAACACCACCTTCGGCCTGGGCGGTTTCTTTGACGTCGGCACCAAGATGGGCCTGCAGCGCAATGACGAGGACTTCGGCCAGACCCTGGGCTACTGGGGGGTGCCGAGCGGCCCGTACGTGGTCATCCCGCTGCTGGGGCCAAGCACGGTGCGTGACGGTGTGGCCAAATACCCGGACACCTACACCAAACCCTATCGCTACATCGACCATGTGCCGACGCGCAATTCGATCTTCGCCCTGGACGTGATCGACACCCGTGCCGACCTGCTGTCTGCCGAGAAGCTGATTCAGGGTGACAAGTACATCTTCATTCGTAACGCCTACCTGCAGAACCGCGAGTTCAAGGTCAAGGATGGCGAAGTCGAAGACGACTTCTGATAGGTAAACCCGGGGCCGCCGGGCGGCCCCGGGTTCAGTGCATGGCCAGAATGCGCAACCCGAACTTCTGCTGCCCACCCGGCTGATCGGCAATCCATACCACTTCGGTGCTGGCGTGCAGCCCTTTCAGCGCCGGGTGGTCGGAATCGATCCGTACTTCAATCTGGTCCCCCACCTGGAACCGCTGCGGTGCCTGCACCTGCATGCCGCCGCTGGACAGGTCCAGGCACACGGCTGCGATCACCTGGCCTTCATGCAGCAGGCTGACCTCGGTGTCGATGCGCATGCGGATGAAATCGCGTTTTTCGCTGTGGCTGGAGGGCGTGTGGGGCATGCTGCATCCTTCCCATCGGGTTGCGCTGGTCAACTTTCTTATAACTCCCGGTGATTTGCCCTGTAAAGAGCGGTGAGGTCGACCCTTGCATGCTTGAAACGCTTGGCGGATGGGAGTACCGTCTGCGCCTTACAAGGTCGCTCTCACAGTTGCCGGTCAGGTGTTCTTGTCCTACAACTCAAGTAGAGTGTGACCACAGAGAATTCCCGTAGCTGGCCGTCTGCCTTGCCGACACCGCTGCACCAACCTAAATCGGCGCCGTTCGCCCACATGCAGAAAACCAGTGCAACGCTGCTGATTATCGATGATGACGACGTGGTCCGTGCGAGCCTCGCCGCCTATCTTGAAGACAGTGGCTTCAGCGTCCTCCAGGCCGGTAATGGCCAGCAGGGGCTTCAGGTCTTCGAAGAACACCAGCCCGACCTCGTGATCTGCGATCTGCGCATGCCGCAGATGGGCGGCCTCGAACTGATCCGTCAGGTCAGCGAGCGTGCGCCGCAGTTGCCGGTGATCGTGGTGTCCGGTGCCGGTGTCATGAGTGATGCGGTGGAAGCCTTGCGCCTGGGCGCTGCTGACTACCTGATCAAGCCGCTGGAAGATCTGGCAGTGCTTGAGCATTCGGTGCGCCGAGCCCTCGACCGGTCGCGCCTGGTACTGGAAAACCAGCGCTACCGCGACAAGCTCGAAACGGCCAACCGCGAGCTGGAAGCCAGCCTGCACCTGCTGCAGGAGGACCAGACCGCCGGTCGCCAGGTGCAGATGAACATGCTGCCGGAAAACCCCTGGGTGGCTGGCGAGTTCGCGTTCGAGCACCAGATCATCCCGTCGTTGTACTTGTCGGGTGATTTTGTCGATTACTTCCGCGTGGACGAGCGGCGCATTGCCTTCTACCTCGCTGATGTTTCCGGGCATGGCGCGTCGTCGGCCTTTGTCACCGTGCTGTTGAAGTTCATGACCACGCGGCTGATGTTTGAGCTCAAGCGCAGCAAGATGCGCGAGTTCAAGCCGTCCGAAGTGCTCAGCCACATCAACCGTGGCCTGATCAATAGCAAGCTGGGCAAGCACGTAACCATGGTCGGTGGGGTGATCGACGAAGAGTCTGGGCTGCTGACCTACGCCGTTGGTGGCCACTTGCCGTTGCCCGTGCTGCATACCCCCGAGCACACCCGCTACCTGGAAGGCCGTGGCCTGCCGGTGGGGCTGTTCGACGAGGCTACCTATCAGGACCTGGTGGTGGAGCTGCCACCTCGGTTCAGCCTCAGCCTGATGTCCGATGGCATTCTGGACCTTTTGCCGGGTGACACGCTCAAAGATAAAGAAGCCGCCTTGCCGGAGATCGTCAAGGCAGCAGGTGGCAGCCTGGATGGGCTGCGTCAACGATTCGGATTAGCTACGCTTGGGGATATGCCGGATGATATCGCCCTATTGGTGTTAAGCAGGAACCTTCAATGAGTACCGGTAGAATCCAGTTCGCCGAGCAGAGTGGCACCTTTGTACTGAAGTTCGTCGGTGAAGTGCGCCTGACCCTGTGTTCGGCGCTGGATGCGACGATTGAGAAGATTTTCACTGCGTTGAACTTCTCGGCGATTGTCATCGACCTGACCGAAACCGAGAGCATCGACAGCACCACCCTGGGCCTGCTGGCCAAGCTGTCGATCCTTTCGCGGCAAAAGGTGGGCCTGTTGCCGACCGTGGTTACCACCAACCCGGACATTTCCCGGTTGTTGCAGTCGATGGGCTTCGATCAGGTGTTCAACATCGTCGATCGCCCGATTCCGTGCCCGGAGTGCCTGACCGACCTGCCGTCGCAGGACCAGAACGAAGAGGTGGTGCGCTCCAAGGTGCTGGAGGCGCACAAGATCCTCATGGGCCTGAACGACTCCAACCGCGAAGCCTTCCATGACCTGGTCAATGCACTGGAGCGGACCTGACAGTTAGCCTGCACCGGCCCTTTCGCGGGCTTGCCCGCGAAAGGGCCGGCACAAGCGGCAAAATCTCTGGAGCAGTCTATTTTCTGCCAACAAACTCCGTAGCCTCACCCCCACCTGCATCCAGCTGATACACCCGCATCGGCCGCCCCTGTTCATCAAAGAACACTTGCCCCAGCCCCGCACCATTCCACAAGCGCTCCCCGGCTTTGCTGTGGCTGGGCGTACGCGGTACCACCTCCATTTCCCGGCGCTTGGTAAACCAGTTGAGCGGCGAGCGCGGCGCATACAGCCAGCGGTTAAGCCGGTCGAGCACATCCAGCAGGCGCCGGGGGAACTCGTTCTTGATCCCGCTGCTGGTCACCTGCCACAAGTGCGGGCTGCGCTGGCGGTGGCGGATCAGCACTTCGTAGACGAACGAGTAGTGCACATCCCCGGACAGCACCACGTAGTGCCCCGGCGTGCGCGAGTGGCGGAAGATGTTGAGGATGACCTGCGCTGCGCCTCGGTGTGCCATCCAGTTTTCGGCATCCACCAAAAGCGGGTAGCCGAGCCAGCTGAACACCTTCTGCACGGTCTCGATCAGCTTCACGCCAAAAATTGGCGCAGGCGAGACGATGACCGCTGACGGGTGGTCGAGCAGCGCCTGCTGCAATTCGCTCAGCGCTTCCCAGTCGAGCAGACCGGACGGCTTGGCCAGGTTGCTTTCGCTGCGCCAGCGGCGGGTGCGGGTGTCCAGCACCAGCAAGGGTGGGTGGGTTGGCAAGCTGAATTGCCAGCCCTGGAAGCGCAACAGTTCGCCGATCAGTTCATCGCGGGCCTGGCTGCACAACGCCTGGTATTGATTGACCAGTGGCTTGCAGCTGTCCGGATCATTGCCCCAGGCCTGGCACAGCAGATAGCCGAGCAGGGCATTGCCGATGATCCGCCGCGAGAACGGGTGGCCGTAGGCGGTTTCTTCCCACTGTGCCGAAAGGTTCCAGTCGTCGGTGATGTCGTGGTCGTCGAAGATCATCAGGCAGGGCAGGTGAGCCATCACCCGCGCCACCTGGCCGAGGTGCCCGGCAAACGCCTGAATCAGCGGCAGTTCCTGCTGGTAGCGGCCCTGGTGCTGGGCGCTCAGCCCATTGGGCATGGCCGTGTCCACCAACTGCCAAGGCTCGGGTGACCATACCAGCAGGTACATGGCCATGACCTCGGCGAAGGTCACCAGATGGTTATCGGCGTTGCTGGACGAGAAGATCGGCTTGCGCTTGCCGCCAAAAAAGCGCTCGCGCAGGGTGTCATTGGTTTCCTGCGCCGGCAGCAAGTCGGCGCGGTGGTAGTAGCTGGCCGGGTGCTTGTAGAGCGCCTGGCTGTCGGCGACCACGGCGCCATCCAGTTGCTCGTCGAACAGGCCCAGGCGCTCAATCAGGCTATGGATAGCGCGCAGCATCGGGCCGGCGACATCGTCGGTGTACACCTGGTCGCCGGTCATCAGCAGCACGGCCGGGCGGTCTTCAGGCTGCTTGCAGGCCTGCAGCAGGCGGTCAGCGCACAGCAGGCCATCGACAGCAGGGTGATGGGGCTTGCGGCAGGAACCGTGCAGCAAGTGGTCGAGACGGTCGCGCAGCACCAGGCTTGGGCGCTGCGTGCCGGGGTAGAGCAGGTGCGGCGCCCAACCAGCGATGCCCTGGCCGTTGATGAGCAGGTCGTAGTCGAGGTGCTGGTTGCAAGGGAGGGGGCTGACGAAGTGGATATCCAGCAAGTGGATGAAGGCGTGCCGGCCGACCGGGACGACCTGGCAATCGACCTTGGCCTCGCGTGCCGGGAAGACGAATTTGGGTTGCAGCGGTTGGGTAGCGACCAGCCAGATGGCCAGGCGCTGGGGTTCCAGGCGGCGCAGTACCGGGCCGGCGAGTACAAGGGGCAAGGATGGGGTCATCAACAGCTCTGAAGTGGCGCGAAAGCGATAGCAAACAAAAACGGGCGGAAAATGCTGAACACTTCCCGCCCGTCAGGCAAACCCGATATGTATCAGGCTTTTACAGCCATCAACTTCTCCAGCTTCTCCTGGTCCCGCGCAAACTGGCGAATGCCCTCGGCCAGCTTCTCGGTGCCCATGGCATCTTCGTTCATCGCCCAGCGGAACTGGCTTTCGTTCAGCTGCTGTTTGGCCTCGCCGGCATTGCCCGGCTTGAGCACGCGCGGCAGCTTCACCCTGGTCATCGCTCAACTGCTGCAACAGCTCAGGGCTGATGGTCAGGCGGTCGCAGCCGGCCAGTTGTTCGATCTGGCCGATATTGCGGAAGCTGGCGCCCATGACCACGGTGTCGTAGCCATTGGCCTTGTAGTAGTTGTAGATGCGCGTTACCGACTGCACGCCAGGGTCCTCGGCGCCCACGTAATCTGTGCCGGTGCTCTTCTTGTACCAGTCGTAGATACGGCCCACGAACGGCGAAATCAGGAACACCCCGGCATCGGCACAGGCCTGGGCCTGGGCGAAGGAGAACAGCAGGGTGAGGTTGGTCTGAATACCTTCCTTCTCCAGCTGCTCGGCCGCGCGGATGCCTTCCCAGGTAGAGGCGAGCTTGATCAGCACGCGGTCTTTGGAGACCCCGGCTGCGTCATACAGCCCGATCAGCTGGCGGGCTTTGTTCAGCAGCGCCGGTTCATCGAACGACAGGCGAGCATCCACCTCGGTGGAGATGCGCCCCGGGATGACCTTGAGGATGCCCGAACCCACGGCCACCGCGAACTTGTCGCAGGCCAGGTCGACATCGCCCTTGGCATCGGCCTTTACCTGCTTGAGCAAGTCGGCGTAGCCCGGGATGGCGGCGGCCTTCAGCAGCAGCGACGGGTTGGTGGTGGCATCGACCGGCTTCAGGCGAGTGATGGCGTCCAGGTCCCCGGTGTCGGCGACCACGGTGGTGAACTGCTTGAGTTGTTCCAGCTTGGAAGTCATGGGCGTGCTCTGTCCTGTGCATTTACTCGACATTACCCGAGCCCCGACAGCCGCTCAAGGGCCTGTAGGTGCGGGCTTGCCCGCGAGGGCGGTGCGAGAGGTGAAGATTCGAGTGCCAAGCCGCCATGAGGTTCCGCATACACAATTTCCGAACCCTGCACGACCCCTTGTAGGAGCGGCCTTGCGTCGCGATAGGGCTGCAAAGCAGCCCCAGGATTTCAGCGCAGATGCATAGGGTGCTGGGGCTGCTTTGCAGCCCTATCGCGACACAAGGCCGCTCCTACAACGACCGTGTCACCGCCCTTGCAACAACTCCACCGCCTGGTCAAACACCGCCAACGGCTCCGCCGCCTTGTGAATATCCGCCGACAGCAGCTGGCGGAAGCGCCGCGCCCCCTTGAACCCTTGGGCCAGCCCCAGAATATGCCGGGTAACGTGGTGCATTGCGCCACCGCTTTCCATATGCGCCACGATATAAGGCCGCAACTGCGCCAGCGCTTCGCTACGGCTGACCACCGGCGCATCGCTGCCGAACAGCTGCTGGTCCACCTCTGCCAGCAGGTAAGGGTTGTGATACGCCTCACGCCCCAGCATCACGCCATCGAATGTTTCGAGGTGTGCCTGGCATTCGTCCAGGGTCTTGATCCCACCGTTGAGCACAATCTCAAGGTCCGGGAAGTCCGCCTTCAGTTGCGCCGCCACGTCATAGCGCAGCGGCGGAATTTCGCGGTTTTCCTTCGGCGACAATCCTTCCAGAATCGCGATACGCGCATGCACGGTAAAACTCCGGCACCCCGCCTCGCGCACCTGCCCGACGAAGTCGCACAGTTCGGCATAGCTGTCGCGGCCATTAATGCCAATGCGGTGCTTCACCGTCACCGGGGTCGACACCGCATCACGCATGGCCTTCACGCAATCGGCCACCAGCGCCGGGTGGGCCATCAGGCAGGCGCCGATCATGTTGTTCTGCACCCGGTCGCTCGGGCAGCCGACGTTGAGGTTCACCTCGTCGTAGCCCGCTTCCTCCGCCAGGCGCGCACAGGCGGCCAGGTCCGCAGGCACGCTACCGCCCAGTTGCAGGGCCAGCGGGTGCTCGGAGGCATCGTGGCGCAGGAAACGGTGGGCATCGTTGTGCAGCAGGGCACCGGTGGTGACCATTTCGGTGTAGAGCAGGGTTTGCTTGGAGAGTAGGCGCAGGAAGAAGCGGCAGTGGCGGTCTGTCCAATCCATCATCGGTGCAACAGAAAACCTCCTAACTACCGTATCGCCTGAGGTTCCGAGGTTTTCCGCTTGTTTCTGGGGCATTTCTCTATCTCTGTTTGTTGCCACTTTATGCCGGTTCTTTCTGGTTTTGCTACGTCGGTTGCTACAATGTAGCAACTCAAACCAGCCGTGTAGCAAATCATGGGAACCATCACGCAGCGCAAGCGCAAGGACGGGTCATCTGGCTTCACCGCCCAGATCCGCATCATGAAGGAAGGGAAGGCAGTTTATCAGGAAAGCCAGACCTTCGACCGGAAGGCGACGGCGCAGGCCTGGATCAGGAAGCGCGAGGCTGAACTGTACGAGCCCGGTGCCATCGAGAAGGCCAACCGCAAGGGCGTGACGATCAAACAGATGATCGACAAGTACCTAGTGGAGTACGAGAAGCTTCGGCCGCTGGGAAAGACCAAGCGCGCAACCCTCAAGGCTATTGGTGAAAGCTGGCTTGGTGAGCTGGAAGACCAGCAGCTGACCAGCCAGAAGCTGGTTGACTACGCCATGGACCGGATCGAAAAGGACGGCATCCAGCCGCAGACGGTCGGCAACGACCTGGCCCACCTCGGCGCTGTGTTGTCCGTGGCCCGGCCGGCTTGGGGCTATGAGGTTGACCCGCAGGCCATGCCTGATGCCCGGCGCGTATTAAAGAAGATGGGGGCTGTCACCAAGAGCGTGGAGCGCAACCGCCGGCCGACTCGTGACGAGCTGGAACGCATCATCAAGTACTTCCAGGAGATGCGTGACCGCCGCAAGCAGGAGATCGACATGGTGCGGGTGGTGGTCTTCGCGCTGTTCTCGACCCGGCGTCAGGAAGAAGTCACGCGGATTCGCTGGGATGCGCTCAACGACCAGGAGCAGTCGGCGCTGATCACCGACATGAAGAACCCGGGGCAAAAGTACGGCAACGACGTCTGGTGCCATATGCCCGACGAGGCTTGGCGCATCCTGCAGTCGATGCCACGGGTGGCCGACGAGGTGTTCCCGTACAACTCCAGGTCGATATCGGCGTCGTTCACCAGGGCGTGCCACTTCTTGCAGATCGATGACCTGCACTTCCACGACCTACGCCACGATGGCGTAAGCCGCTTGTTCGAAAAAGGGTGGGATATTCCGCGCGTGGCCAGCGTGTCGGGCCACCGGGATTGGAACTCGATGCGGCGCTATACGCACCTGCGAGGGAAGGGGGACCCTTATGAAGGGTGGGAGATGCTGGAGGAGGTGGTAACGGGCCCCGTTATCGAGGCCCAGAGGCGGATCAAGAGGCGCGGCGAGAACCCTGGCCCATGAGCTTGTCCTGCTCGGCCTTGGCTTTCGCGTGCTGGCTGTCGATGTAGGCGGCCAGGTCGTTCAGGTGCACACCGCGTGCACCTTTCTGGCTCGACTCCATCCAGACCAGCGGCAGGTTGATTTCGCCCTTGGCCACCTTGGCCTTGAGTTTGGTGGGCGTGATATCGAAGAAGTCCTTGCAGACCAGGTCGATGGGGATGATGGCCCGGCCGTTGTACTGGGCCATCAGCAGGAAGGCGGTATTCATGTTGACCTCTCAGAAAATGTAACGGACAGGGGCAAGATGCTCGGCCGGCAGCCGGGCCAGCACCGGCCCTTCGTCGAACTGGTCGCCGGCCGGGGGTGGTGGGTGCTGTTCATCGGCCTGGGCAACGCGGTAGCTGGTGGCGTAGATGGTGAGCACCACGCCGATCAGGAAGGCGAAGGCTGCTGCGGTGAGGCAGAGCCAGAAGACGGCTACGGGTCTCATGAGCGACCCCGTGATTCCATGAAGGCCAGGACCTGGGCTCCAGCACCAATACAAGGGCTGCTACGCAGAGCCTGCTCAAGCTGATCGATGCGCTCATCCCGCGCCGTCAGGTCGGCCTGCAGCTGTGCGACCAGCACGGATGGCTTGCGCTCCAGGGCGGCGCGGGCTTCCCAAGCCCTATACATGGACAAGGTACGCCAATCTACATACATCCCGATTTGATCCTGAGGATGATGGTCGCCCTCTACGATTCTTGTGAGGTCGAGATAGGGAAAGACTTTTTCAAAATCCGCCCGCTCATCGCGCTCAACCGGCGCGCTCGGCTCTGCGATGGCGGATAGGGCGGCGCGAGCTGCGCGCAAGTGTTCCGTCAAGTTGTTGATGCAGACCTGGTAATCTGCTTCGTCGCCTTCCATTGCCAGTTTGTAGCCGTGCATAACGCCATTACGGTATGCGGCGTCAGCGACAATGTCCGACCGCGCATCGCGATCAAATGGCACGCTCGGCTCTGTATTGGTGTTAAGCATGGCTGCGGTTCTGGTAACGATTCGATATGCCTTGTCCGATACATTCACCTCGCCAGTGCAATTGGCCGTGTGCCAGCCCTCCAGCAGCGCATCCCGCTCGGCCATTTGTTGATTTAGGTCGGCCGTGCGCTTCATCCAGTATTTGAGTGAATCTTTCCATTGGGTAAGAGTGGCGCGCAGCTGCTCAACCTCGCCAGGATCAGCAGCCATAGGCTTGCCGCCAAGCCCTTCGATCGGGCCTATGCACTTCCACCCAACCAGGCGAATCGCCTCAAGTTTCGATACACCGTCTGGCCCGATGCTGAATCGAAAGGGCGGCGTCCCGTCAGCGTTTAGCCCATCGAATTCGCTGTTCTCAAGGTGTATTTCAGGGAATCCTTCTGGCCAGTCTTCGCTTACGTTCGGCATTTTCGTTTGCTTTACCCTGGCAACCCTCGGGGAATCCCAAGGCCCCAGCAGAATCATGTTTTCTTCTGCCTCAAAGCCGTCGCCTGGTTCAACAGGCAGAGGCAAGAACCCATTTGCCGCGCCGCAATCGCATGTCCCGATCTTGTGGCTGCTGCAATCCTCTTTGTGCTTCCGGACTTTTCGCGCCTGAATATCGGCACGCAGCACGCTGACCATTTCGTTATTGCTCATTGCCATTCTCCTGCGCCCGCGCTTGGCGTTCGGCGCTGCATTTGGTGTGGTTGCCCTTGTTGCGGGGTTTGTTGCAGATGTCGCAGCGGATCGGGCAGTCGAGCGGCTTCATCGGGCATCCGCGTATCACGGTCTTGCGGCGCAGGGCGGTCATTGCCCGTGCGCCTGGAGCAGCTGGATCACATCGAGATACCCCTGGACCACGCTGCCGGGCCTGTCGATGCATGCACGCTTGAGCACTTCGATGACCTGGGCCACGCCGTTGGTGTCGTTCAACTTGGCCTTGAGCGATGCCACCATGTCGCGGGCATCCTCCCGGGCCTGTAGCCGCATGAACTGGTTGATGACGCCAGTGGGCACCGGCATCGGCAGGGGTTTGTCGGGCTTCGGCGCCGTCATGGTGGAAAACACAGGCGCAGGGGTAGGGTGGCGGGCTCGGTCAAGAGCCGCCTGGGCGGTTGGGTTCATGGTGTGTCCCTTATCGCTTCGGGTAGGTCTTGGTCAGTTCACCGTTGACCACATGGCCACGGCGCAGCACCAAGTTGGCCAGGGCGGCCCGGTCTTTCTGGCTGTGGCTGGCCTGCCGGAGCAGGCCGAAGTAGCTGTTGGCTGTCTCGCGCAGGTCCTCTGCTGGCGCAGCAGCGGTTCGTTTCATCGCCTGGGCAACCGACTTCTTCCTGGTGGTGCGTCGCCATGGCTTGATCACGTGCCCGACGAAGTCGATGCCGCGGTCAATCGGTTGGAGGATGGTCTTCGAAGGGTTCAGCCTGACGCCCAGGCTGGGCAGGAAGTCTTCGATCTGCCGCAGCCACTTGTTCAACTGCTGCGGAGATTCGTGCAACAGCACGAAGTCATCGACGTAGCGGATGTAGTGCTTGGCCTTGAGCGTGTGCTTGCAGAACTGGTCCAGTGCGTCGAGGTAGACGTTGGCGAAGAACTGCGACGACAGGTTGCCGATGGGCAGGCCGAGATATGCAGGCTGCGCCGTGAGTCGCTTGTGCTGCGGAACCCGGTTGAACAGGTGCGCCGGGCTGCGCTCGCTGTAGTTTTCCCGTGGGTCGTGCATCAGCACCTGCAACGCCAATTGCCGGAACCAGAGATCATCGATCCGCTCAGTCAATTGCCGGCCAAGCACGCGCTTGTCGATCGACACAAAGAAGTTTGCCAGGTCGCACTTTAGGTAGAAGCCGGGGCGTGACCAGTTCTGCGTCTGGCTGCGGATCTTCGCCTCCATGCGCTTACCGGCGTACAGCGTGCCGCGCCCGGGGATACAAGCGCAGCTGTCCGCAATGAAGCTGCTTTCGATCTGTGGACCGATGCGGTTGTAAAGCAGGTGGTGCACGATGCGATCGCGGAAGTCGGCGGCCCATACCTCGCGGGCCTTTGGCCGAGTAACCACAAAGCAAATTGAGCGACCTGGACGGTATCGGCCGGTGACCAGGTCGTGATGCAGCGCCGTCAGGTTCTGCTCCAGGCTCATTTCGAATGCCAGCGCGCTGTTGCTGTTGCGCTTGGAGCGCCGGCAATCGTAGTAGGCCTGGACCAGTTCGCTGAACGGGTAGGGGGTTGAATCTGCGGACGGGCCGGACGCGAAACTCGTTGTTCTTGTCGTTGTTGTTCTGATTGCCATCATCGAAGTTCATGTTGAATGCGTTGTTGGCTGAGCGCTGCGACCGGTCGTGCTATCTACGTCGCCCCGGCGATTGCTCATCGGGGTAACTGCGCTGGACCTACACGGACGTTTTAGACCGGCGGTATCCACGGGTGCGCATGGCGGTGCTCACAGAGCAGCGGCACGACCAGATTCAATTCGCACAGGACTGAAAGCCTTGACCTTCAGGCAGCGGGCGCGGATGGGGTTGAGCGTTTCCAGGCATTGGCCTGCTTCCCGATGGAGGTGGTGACCTCCATGGTTGCGGCATGCTGGGAAACGCTGATGAAGCGGCTGTCTTTGAACAGTCGCATCAGCAGTTCGATCACCTGGACCTTTTCAACCAGGCTGGTCAGGTGAGGGCGTTTGTCCTGAGTTGAGTTCGCCCGGGCAATGAGCATCAGCACGTCGATGCATTCATCAATCACCCGGCGCCCCAGTGACTGCTTCAACTCTCGGGGAATATTGCGGGTGAGGTTTGTGGCCATCTGGAGCAATCCCAGTGAGGCCTTGTAGATCGAAAGCTCGGTGTGCATTGCCATTGCGTGCCCCTCCATGAGCGACCGCCCGTTGCCGGGCGGTTAAATGAGCGAATGATCAAATGAAATATCTGCGGACGGGCCGGACGCGAAACTCGTCGTACTTGACGTAGCTGTACTGATAGCCATCATCGAAGTTCATGGTGAATGCGTAGTAGGCTGAGCGCTGCGAGCTGCTCCAGTAAGCGCCTTCGGTGATCAGGCCGTGAACCCAGGCCTGATAGAGCTGGGAAGCTGCTGGCAGATCGAAGTCGGAATGGCCGTCAGCTTGGTACGCCCGGGCCGCTTCGGCAGCAGGGTGGCCGCCTTCTGCGATCAAGGCGTCAGTGTTGGCCTTGCCGTCGTGACGACTGGTTGCCTTCGAATCCTTGTTGCGGCCGCCCCATTCATGCTCTCCAACATCCTGGTGAGCGAAGATCAGGTAGTGGGCTGGAACATCACCGATGGCGGGAACAAAGCCGCCGTTAATGCCGCCCTGACCTGGCCATGGCTGGCCGATCTCTGGAACGCCAGCAGGCGCCGTAGGGACAGGCAGTTGAGGCGGGGCAATTTGACTGATAACCGATGCCAGAGCCAACTGGGCTACCGTTGCAGCCGGGATCTTGATGGTTGCCTCACCGATGGTGAGCGTGACCTTTTCTTGTTTCATGGCGGATTCCTTTGATTTCGACTGAATCAAGCAACTGATTGGAAAGCCTGGAGGGCGAAGTACACGCGGGCACAGGCCTCAGCGTCCGGTCGGGCGCGGTGGGCGCCCACCAGTTCCTCACCGGTGAAGAACTTCAAGGCTTCGGCCACGCTGGGCTGCTTGAACTGGCGGCCACGGCCGGCAGCGATCATCTTGGGCGTTGGCGGGCACTTCACGATGTTGGTGGTGGACTGGCAGGTGCAGAACTTCGGCGATTCGCGGAAGGTTTCTGCCACCCACGGGTCTTGGAAGCGCTTGAGGGCAATGCGCATGATGCGGTCGTCGAACGACACGTTATGGGCCACGCGCAGGCCTGCGCGGTTGGCGATGGCGAGGAAGCCTTCGACGGCCACCGCTTCGGGGATACCGTGCTCAAGTGCGATTTCGTTGGTGATGCCGTGGATGGCGGCCACCTCTTCGGGGATGCCCCAGCCGTCAGGGCGGACCATAGCTTCGAAGCTGTCGACCAGCTCGCCCTCGGGGGTGAAGAGCAGGGCGCAGATGTCTACCAGGTGAGGCTGGTCCGGGTGGTCGCTTGGGTCGCGGAAGTTGGGAAGGCCAGTGGTTTCGGTGTCATACACGCAGATCAGGTCGGACATTTGAGATTCCTCGGGGCATTAAAAAGGCGCCTTGCGGCGCCGGTTGTGCATATTTCGCTGTGGATAAGTCGGGGTCAGGCCACAACGTCTTCCAGGGTGGCGATGACCTTGTAGCTGTGCTCCAGGGCGGATTCGCCTTCCTTCTCCACGGCGATGACCTGGTCATCCAGCAGGCGAAGCAGCAGGGTGATGGCCTGGTCGCTGCTGATCGACAGTCGGGCCTGGGCCCAGTGGGCCTTGAACGGCTTGCCGTTGGCCTTGAGCACGATCAGCTGCTTGGCGTCGTCGTAGTCGAAGTCGCCGAACTCTTTGTTGACCGGGACGCTGCCTTCAATAAATTCAGCATCGACAACGTCGCTATCGTCCTTCGGGTTCTGCTGGGCCTGCTGTTCAGCCAGATCCAGCTGCTGCTCTTGGCGTCGGTCCAGGCCGGCGCCTGCGATGATCTCGGAAGCGCTCAACGGCAACTCGCCCTGGTCACGCTCGGCACGGATGCCATCCAGGCCTTCTGCATAGTCATTCGGCGCCAGCACCAGAAGCGCCAACTTGCCCGAAAGATCGATCAGCCCGTGCCGGTTGGGGTCCTGGGCATCTACCACGCCGGTCACGGTGATGTTCTTCTCTTTGAACTTGGAGTCGGCAATCTTGATCGGGATGGTGTCGACGCTGCGTGAGCTCGATGATGCCGACCGCCGTCCACACCACCTCTTCGGCCTGCTTGGTGATGCGGTCGATGACTTCCTGCTGGTCGTCTTCGCCCAGGCGCGGGAACGGCACCTTGATGTTGCGCAGCTCAAACAGAGCGGCTTCGACCAGATCGTGCGCCATCAGCTGATGGGCAAAGGTCATCGAGTCGATTCCGTGGAGCTTGGCGCGCTCGATGGCTTCGCGGTGTTCTACTTTCATGGGGTTTCCTCAAGACTTGGCGATCTGTTCCAGCTTTTTCTGCTGGTGAACGCTCAGAAGGGTGCGCGGGCCATAGCGCTTGAAGCTGGCCCGCATGTTTTCGACGAACTCTTCTTCCCAGCTGCCGTTGGCGTGCAGCTCGGCAGCAGCCAGCAGGGAAGTGAACTCTTCGACCTGGTCGTACAGTTCTTCCACGCTCTGGCTGGCCATTACGCTGCTGCCTGACTGTGCCGAACCGACTGGATGTGATGGATCAGCGCGGTGCAGATGGCTTCGAAGTCGATGGCGCGGTACAGCTTGGCCGAGCGCTCTTGCGCGACCGCCTCAAAGCCCAGTGAGGCCAGGAAGTCGGCGGTGAGGTTGAAGCCGAGGGTGGTGCTGATGTCGCCAAGCTTGATTCGCCGGCCATCGTCACCGGCCTGCTGTGCTGCTGGCGCTGCGCTGGTGATCGGCGTCGCTGCTGCCTTTTCCTGGCGAAGCGAATCGCCGTCGGCGTAGCCGCCTGCCGGGCCAGTGACGGCCTGCTGCAACGGTTTTTGGTCATCCCGGGGCAGAGTCTGTTGGGCGGCTTTCTGTTCAGCCTGCTGGCGCGCCAGCTCGGCATCGTCGCGCTTCTTCTGCTCAGCCTGCTCATGCTCGCTGATGCGGACCTTGACCAGCGCCACCAGTGCATCGTTTTCCTTGAGCACCAGATCCTGCGCATCGCTGAACAGGAACTTGTGGTTGACCGCCAGCTCGTTGAGGCTGACCAGGTTGGTGCGGATCAGGTCACCGATGCGGCTGGCTTCGATCTTCGCCCGGGCCAGCTCGCTGTCGGCCGCTTCGTTCAGGCTGTCGATGGTGCGCTTGCCCTTGATGGCTTCGGCAAAGTTGGCGTGCACCTTCGGCATGCGGATGTGGCCGCCCAGGGTGGCGTCGATCTGGTCGATGTGGTCCTGCAAGGCCTTGGCCGAGTCCATGACAATCTCGGTTCGGATGTTGTCCTTACGGGCCTTGACCAGCTTTTCCAGGTCCAGGCGCTTGCGGCGCGTCTCGGCGACGATGTCATCAATCGCCTTGAACAACTGGTCAATGCTTTCGGTCTGGCTCAGCGCGTGCTCTTTCGCAGCCTTGAGCTTGTCTTCGACCTCGTTGCACCATTTCACGGTGGCATCGGCGTCCGCGAAGTCTTTGTCGGTCGCCAGGTTGGTGTTGATGTTGCCGATCACAGCCAGCGCATGGGACTTGAAAGCATCCAAGTTGCTCGCGGTTACCATGCCAGTCACATCGATGCGCAGGGCCGGCAGCTGATCAGGTGCAGCACCGATGACCTCGACCTTGACTTCCTTAACCTCGAAGCTGCCCAGGTCTTCTTCGAACTGGGCCCAGCCGGCCACCAACTGCTCCCGGCGCCCCTCAACAGGCCGGTACTCCAGGTGCTCGAAGTTGGTCTTCGTGCCATCCGAGCACACGAAGATCACGCGCTCGGCGCCGCTGACCAGCAATTGCTGCTCCAACTGCCAGTAATAGTGCGGCTCCAGCTCACCCGCCTGGATCTGCGCCACCACCTTCTGGTTCCACAGCTTGTGCTCAAAGAGCGTTTCGCCATCCATCGTGGCCCCGTCCATCGAGGCCAGCAGGTTGCCGGCTGTGCCGACGATTGGATACAGCTCTTCGCCCAGCATTTCCTCAACTAGTGGGCGGGCCAGCTCTTCGGTAGCGTGGCCACGGTCGAAGATGGCCTGCTGCTGGGGCGTGACCTCTTCCACGATGCCAGTCTTCTTCATCGCCAGCAGGTCGTTGCGGGTCTGGTACTTCGAAGCGCCCATCATCGCGGGCGCCTCCGAAGCGGTGAAATAGCTGGAGCGAAGGGCATGCCACTCGGGCGTGCCTTGCTGGACGTTATGCACTCGCATCGGTGTGATCTCCTTCAATTGGCGCCAGAGCGTGGATGCGCTCGATTTGCTCGGGGGTGACGGTGTACTTGCTGGTCAGGTTGGCCAGCACGTGTTCAGGGCTGGTGCGGTTGTTGGCGATCATCGATCGCCACTTGTCCGCGTTCTCTTCCAGCTTGCTGTCGGGGTAGGGCGGTAGCTGCTTGGGCTCGTCGGCCTTGCGGACGTGGGCCTGGTTCAGTTCACGCTCGGTGGGAATGTCCTGGACTTCTTCGGCCACCGGCATGCCGCGCAGCACATCGGGGAAGACGTCGCGCAGTGCAAATGCCCGGGCACGCATCTGGCGCATACGCTTCGGATACTGGGTCCAGGGGCCAGACTTGCCGGCCAGGCCGGCCAACTTGGCGTCGTTCATGCTGAACGTGCGCACCTGCTCTTCCTCGCCGCGGCGTTTTACGCGGCAGGTGGCTGTTTCGCCGTCGTCCGTCTCGGTGATGTACTCACACATCGGAGAGCTGCGGGCCAGGGCGATAACCGCGTCACCCCAAAGAGATGGGCGACCGTTGATGACTGCGATGCTTTGCATGGCCTGCATCGGTTGCAGGCCAAGTTCCATGCCCCACTGCACAGCAACCAGGATGTTGGCCGGTTTGCGCTGGAAGTCCTTGGGGACAATGTCGGAATTGGCCAGATAGTCGGCGAACTTCAAAGCTTCGTCGAGGTTCTGCGGGGCCAGGCTGAATGTTTGTTTGATCGCAAGATCGGTCATGGGAACCTCACAACAAGCATGTTTTTGCGGACCTCAATGCGGTGCAGCAGGCCCGGTTCGGAAGTCGGATACAAAAGGCCCTGCGATTGCAGGGCCTTGAGCAGGTCTTTCAGGTTTGCGGCGATAACCGCCCGGCATTTATTGGACATGGCGCAACTCCTGGCCCACCGGCTGGCGGCGGCAAAGAAGGGCAACACGACGGGCACGGGCCGAATGGATGCGCATGTGCATCAGCTTGGCCTGTTCATGGGAGATATCGCCGCTGAACAGGGCATAGCTGATCAGCCCAGCGGCGTAGCTCATTTCGGTTTCGGAAGCCACCAGCTCAGCCGGTGGTACTGCAAGCGCTCTGTCGATGCTCTCGTCGAACACCTTCTGCGCGGTTTGGTTGAACATGGTGGTTTCCTCGGTGGGACGTGTATTGGTCGTGACGCTCAAAAGCCGTAAACCTCCCGGACCAGGGGAGGCCGAGCGTCACGACCAATAAAGGCTCAGAAGAAGCCCCGCATGCGCGGGGCTTTGAAGGAATGAATTACTGAATGGGCAATCTGCGGACGGGCCGGACGCGAAACTCGTTGTCCTTGCCGTCGTAGTACTGAATGCCATCAACGAAGTACATGGTGAATGCGAAGTAGGCTGAGCGCTGCGAAGATGACCAGAGATAGCCCCAGTCTTTGTAGCCCAGGTTCAACCATGCTTCGTAAAGCTCGGCAGCGGCCGGCAGGTAAAAGTCGCTGTGTCCGTCGGCCTGGTGGGCTGCAACTGCCTTGGCGGCCGGATACTCATCACTGGCTTCCAGAAGCGCCAGGGTATTGGCCAGGCCATCGATCAGGCTGGTGGCCGGTGCTTCCACTTCATACGGGCCCCATTCAAAGCGGCCTAACTCTTCTCCGATGACCAGGTGGTAGGCCTCGGCGCCGCTGCGTGCCGGAACGATACCGGCGTAGATGCCGCCTTGGCCGGTCCAGACTTCGCCGATGGCAGGCGGGGTGAGCGTCAGTGCTGTGTTCATTGCGCGGTTTCCTGTGTTGGTTTGACTTCCCGCCTGGCCCTCAGGATCGAAGGACAGGCAGTGAAATCCGTGCTACTGGCCGGTGTTACGCGCCACATCCGGCTGGGCGATGACTTGGTTCGGGGGCCCTGAGAGCCCAACAGCCGACCACGCTGTGCATGCTGTCGGCTCTCGTTTATGCGGTGCTCGATGCTGCGCACCCGGGGTGAGGCTTCCCCTGTATCCCATTCCACCCGTCAAACCACTGGGTGGGGCCTTGGCTCGCTGCGGCCCATCCGATTCCTTCCGATTGCGTTCGGTTAGGTCCGGATGGGGCAAATATCTCTCATGGAGATAATTCAGTCAACTCCAATGGAGATATTATTTTGCGTGGGCGATAAAAAGCCCGCGCTTGGCGGGCTTGATCAACTCGATTGATTTACTGGCCCGATGCCTTGGTCAGCATCGTGACGACCTCATCGAATCGATTGTTGATGATCCAAGCAATGATTGCAGCGACCACGAACCCTGCGCCTCCCAGGTAGGCCATGCGTCGCTTGATGGAGGTCAAATCGTTGTGAACCTCTTTCAAATCCGCAGATACGACATCTAGGTCGCGGCGAATGTATTCGACGTGGGTTTCAAGTCGCGCAACACGAGCTTCCAAATCAGATCCTCCTCCACCGGCTCCGCCATGACCATCGTCTTCACCAGAGTGCCGGCGCGGAAACGGGCTGACGTTTGACTTACTGGTCATCTTGATCCTTGTCCTTCATCCATGTCCATACGCGAGCCGCAGAAATCATCTTGGTTTGGCCGCAGCAAATGCATGTCAGCCAGAAAAACCAGTTTGCCGCCTCGTCGTCTCTGGGATCAGGGATGGACAGGAGCGCAGGCTTGAGGTCAGGGTTCAGTGCCACCTGAAAGCTACCATCTGCACAATCGCATTGAAGCGGTATGCGAAATGCCTGAACGAACTGATTGATATCCTCTTCAGTGAGAGCGAGCGTTTCATCAGCCAGGTTTCTAGTGTCGTGCATCAGCGGCTCCGTGCCGGACAGAAATTTTAAAAGGATGCGAAAATTCAGTGCTTGTACAGGCGATACAGGAACCAATCCTTTATCTCTCTAAGCGCAAAGATCGCGAAGAAAGACACTATGTACAGGACGAAATAGGCAAACTCAGCCCAACTGCCATGCTGGCGGCTAAGCCATCCATCCAGCCACCAGACCACCACTCCGAAAGCGCCGAAGACGAGAAATGCCAGCGTCCATGCATGCTTTTCATGGGCGTCGTAAACCTTTCTTTCAGCTTGGTTCACCGTTTTCGCTCCTAGATTTATGTGCAACTCCATGAATCTTCTCGTTCCTACGCTTTCGCACCAGCGTGGTGATGGCCTCGATCTCGTCAATATCAATAGCGTTGCATGCGGCAGCTTCCAATATCGAGTCAAGTAGCTCAAGAACTTGCCGGGGATTAAAAGATACGCCAACAACAGATCTAAATAAGTCCTCCACCTGTTCGCCCTTCAGAGGCGAAAGAACCTCTTTAATTTGGCGCACCCGATAAGTAAGTGGAATATCGTTTTCTAGACCTTCAAGGCCCTTTCCCGAACTAAGACCTGCCTCTCGAAACACCCTGGTAGATGCCCCCAGCACCGCACCAACCATACCGCCAGATTTTGCCCCTAGCGGCCCTGAAATTTTTGCCAGGTGATGTGCTGCCGCAGCTTGGCCTGCTTCGTAGCCTCGACTTATTTCTTCGATATAACCTGCAAGCCTTGGGCTGAATGCGGAAACGTCTATGCCAAGCATGTTGGCCAGCCGAGATGCCATAGCAACGTTGATTGCTCGCTTTCCGTTCAGATGGCTACTCAAGGTCCCTTGGCTCATTCCCAAGCGATCAGCAATCTCTTCCTGAGTAAGCCGTTTTTCTCTCGGTACTCGCTTGTTGTAGTCGTTCAGCTCAGCCTTCAAGGCCAAGCATTCTTCGACTTCCCAGTCTTCCAGCGCGCGTCGTTCAGTCTTCATTGACACAGATTATTCCCGGTGGAGATGCGTTCCAATCTCCATTGGAGTTGATGAATATCGCCAATGGAGATATTCTTGGTCGATCAATGCCCAGGAGGATCCCACCGTGCGACGTATTTCCCTTGCTGACTTTGCAGCTGAGAAGGGGCAGACCAAGGCCGCAGAGCTGCTCGGCCTCTACCAAAGCGCCTTGTCTAAAGCGATCAAATCAGGTCGCGAGATTCAGGTGATCGAGAACGAGGACGGCAGCTACACCGCCGAGGAAACCAGAAGGTTTCCATCCCACGCGAAGTCGGTTGCCTGATCATGACGACCACCCAATTAAGCCCCGAGCAGGCCACAAGAGCCCGCAAGAACTTGCATTTCATCTTGCAGCGCGTGACCTCGGTCGGTAACGCGCCGATTGCGCTTGCAGTCGGTTGCGATGAGGCAACCATCAGCCGCATGCGCCCGGAGAAGTTCGAGCAGTTCGCGCAGATCCTTGCAGTCCTCGACTTGAAGGTCGTGCCCAGCGAGATGCGCTGCTTCAACGAGCGCGACATCGAGATGTTCATTCACGGTTCCAAGCGGTGGATGGAGCACGTCCAAGGCCTGGACCAGCTTGAGGAGGGCTGAGCCATGGCCGCTCTGCCATACATGCAGCTCTACGTCGCTGACTACCTCGCCGACACCATGCACCTCTCAACCGAGGAGCATGGCGCTTATCTGCTGCTGATCTTCAACTACTGGCAAACCGGGAAGCCGATCCCGAAAGTCAGGCTCGCGCGCATCGCACGTCTGACCAACGACCGTTGGCTTTCCGTTGAAGATTCGTTGAAGGAGTTTTTCAACGACAACGGCACCGAGTGGGAGCACAGCCGCATTGACCGCGACCTGGCAGCCGTTCATGCCGCCCAAGAGCAGAAGGCAGCAGCCGGAAAAGCCTCAGCACAGGCAAGAAAGAAGAAAAAACAAACGGAACCGCAACGGGAAAGCAACGACCGTTCAAATTCCGTTGAAGGTTCGTTTGAACAGAATTCAACGATAATAGATACAGATACAGATACAGATACAGAAGAAACACCACCACCAGCGCGCGAGGACGATTTCGATTCTCGCGTCCGCTTCGCCATGACTGCCGATTGGCAGCCCAGCCAGAAGACCTTCCAAGCCGTGTTGCTCCAGATGGGCATCACGCAGCAGGCGGTCGACCAGGACCAGTTCCTGGAATTTCGTTCGTTCTGGTGTGCATCACCCGATGACCACCGCACCCAGGCCAAGTGGGAACACGCACTGGCCAGCCACCTGAAACGCAATCTTCGCCAGGCGCAAGCCGGGGGGAACACCCATGGATCAGCAAACACCGGCGCAGGTAATCGACCTGGTCGCCAAGCTCCAATGTCAGCCGTCGATCGCGTCAAGGCTGCCATTGCAGACCGAGAAGCCCGAGAAGCTGCCGCAGAAGGGGCTGGACAAACTCTGGGTGAAGATGACGGAACTATACGGCCACCGTTGGACGTCGAGTTTCGGCGTATCAGCTGACCCTGATCATTCCTGGGCAACGGTGCTTGGCGGACTGAACAAGGACCAGCTGGCTCACGGGCTCAATGCCCTGGTCGCGCGCGGTGATGAGTTCGATTGGCCGCCGCCTGCCCATGTCTTCCGCGCCATGTGCCTGCACGTTCCTGGCTTGCCGCCAATCGACCAGGCCTGGACCGAAGCCCTGATGGGCAAGTACAGCCACGAAGCCGTTGAGGTCGCGGCCAAGGCCACCGGCACTTTCGACCTGCGTAGCGCTAAGCACAGCGACAAGTCCCTGTACCAACGCTTCGAGCGCAATTACGCCATCGTCCAGCGCCGCGCCCAGAACGCACAGCCTCTGGATGGACGCATTTCCCAGGGCATCGAGCACGACAGCGGCATGAAGGCCCAGCTGGCTAAGTCCCACCAGGAAGCCCGCGACCTGATCGCGGCACAGAACATCCCCACTGACGGTCAGGCGGCTCGCAAGCTGCTGCTGGCCAAGCTCGGCATTCGGAGGCCGGCATGAACGACAACCCCAACTTCCGCGCAATCCAGAGCATGCGTGCCGAAGTCGAACAGCCCAGGGCTGAAAACGCTGAACTTCAAGCCAAATGCGTAGCCTTGGGCCGCTACGTCTCCATAGGTCGCCGCCAGAAGTCTCAGTACTTCCGGGCGGTGAAGTGGTTCTTGGCCAACACCAACATCGACCCGAAGGAAGTGCCCGGGCCGGTGTACCACACGCTGGTGCACGTAGTTATGACCCTGGCCGAGAAGGCCAAGCGTGCAGCGGAGGTGGCCAATGGCTGACCTAAAGCCCGTTCAGTTCCTGGTGCCAGGCGAACCCGTGGGGAAGGGCAGGCCGCGTGCGGTTGGTCGCAAGCGCCGGGACAAGGCCACGGGCCAGCTTCGTCTCGTACACCGCGCATATCACGCCAGAGCGCACCGAGAACTACGAAAACCGCATCAGCATGGCCGGTACCCGCGCTATGGCAGGCCGCACGCTGCTGGAAGGCGCCGTGATGGTCGAGATGCGCATCGTCCTGGCCATCCCTCAATCCATGTCGAAAAAGCGGAAGGCCCAGGCCATTGCCGGCGAGCTGTTCCCGACCAAGAAGCCCGACATGGACAACGTCATCAAGGCGATCTACGACGGCCTCAACGGCGTGGTCTGGAAGGACGACGTGCAGGTGGTCGACGCGTTCGTGCGCAAGCGTTACGGCGAAGTGCCGGGCGTGCACGTGCGCATTGTGCCGCTGGAGGCCGCAGCTTGACCCGTAACACAACGATCTACGCGGAACTACGCAAGGGGGCAGTATGAGGCTCGGAAGCGCCAGAATCGCTTGGCACGATTGTTACTACACGCCCTGGGACAGCGTCATGCACCACGGGCTGGAGGGGGCAAAGCTTGCCAAGCGCGGGTATGTGGCAAACGAAACCCGGCCCGAGCGTTGGGAGAACACGGGCAAGTGCGCCCACATGGCGATGGCCGGGAAGGTGCAGCACGCCATCGCCAGCCTGCCAGAGGACTACCAGCAGTTCGGCCACCACCTGTACGCCCCCGTCATCACGACCGAGGTGTCGAACAACTGGGAGGAAGTGGCGCTGGCTAAGCTCGCTGGCCACGTGCACCTGGCGCTGGAGCGGCGAGGGGAGAAGCGCACCTGTCGGCCGTACAGCCGCGAATGGTGGGTTGCCCGGGGCGTCCTGGTCCGGTACCGGCACATGGTGCAGGGCGGCATGGGCGCCAATCCCGACCCGATGGCCGCCCAGTGGGTGTTCAGGGAATGGCTGGCCGATAACCACGGCGTTGAGCTGGACAGCCGCAACTGGGCCCGCCAGTGGGGTTGGCTGGTACAGCTGATGTTCGATCAGGCTGGTATCATCGACGGCATGTGCTTGCGCCCAGTCGGGCGTGTGCTGAGTCAAGAGCGGGAGGCGGCGTGAGCGACAAGGAATTGCTGGAGCAGGCGGCCAAGGCTGCCGGATTTACGATTGTTGGCTGGGTCCAAGAATACGACGTGCTGCGCGGTGATCCGCTTTCAGACGTTGGAGGACCCGTGATTGGTGATCCTGCGTTTGGCAAGATTGCTGTTTCTTCGGGTAAGCCGTGGAATCCATTGCTGGATGATGGCGACGCCCTGCGCCTTGCAGTGAAGTTATGCATGAACATCGAAATTACCGAGAGCGATGTCTATGCCTGCTGCCAGGGTAACTTCAGCGAGCCAGCCAAACCGGACCGCGAGGCAGCTACCCGCAGGGCGGTGGTCCGCGCCGCAGCCGAGATAGGAAAATCCAAGCCTTGACAGAATTGTGCGGGTTTCTGCATGATTTCCCCACTGTGACAAGCAGCACCCGAAACACTAAAACCCGCCATTGAGCGGGTTTTTTGCTTTATGGGGATGAATGCGCAGGCTGATGCGCTGAAACGAGATGCGGCTGAGAGAGTGCGCACAAACCCTAAGTACGCCGTGAAGCCGGCGAACCGCACGACATGATGCCGGAGATCAGCACCGGCCATCCCCACCACCTTCCCAGACCCCGCCATCGAGCGGGGTTTTTCATTTCTGCCCCTGAGAGGGGATATCGAGTATGTCCAACATGCCAGATAAACCAGACACCTGGGCGGTGCTGCTTGCTTGGCTGAGCCAGCATGCGCCCCTGCTGTACGCCGGCGCCCTCTCGTTCGTCATGGCCGCGCTCAGGATCATCTACGGTGGCGGCACGCGGCGCCAGGCAGTGCTTGAGGCTTCGCTGTGCACGCTGCTGACCGCCGGGGCCTTCCCGCTGCTGGAGTACTTCGGCCTGCCGCAGAACCTGGCTGCCGGCCTTGGCGGTGGCATTGGCTTCATCGGCGTGAAGAAGATCGCCGACCTGGCTGACCGCTTTGCTGACTTCAAGTTGCCAAGCAAGGGGACTGGCCAATGAGCACTCCACGCGGTGTCCGGAACAACAACCCTGGCAACATCGACTACAGCCCGGCCAACAAGTGGAATGGTCAGCTCGGCCTGGAAGAAGGTGTGGCCAAGCCGCGCTTTGCCCGCTTCGACACGCCCGAGAACGGCATCCGTGCCCTGGGCAAGCTGCTCCAGACCTACCAGCGTGTCTACGGCCTGAACACCGTGGCCAAGATCATCAACCGCTGGGCCCCGTCGAACGAGAACGACACCGCCGCCTACGTGCGCTCGGTCGAGCAGCGCATCGGCTCCGCGCCGGGCGCCAAGATCCAGCTCACCGACCAGGCCACGCTCAAGGGCTTCGTCGTGGCGATCATCATTCATGAGAACGCCGGCAACCCCTACAGCGACGCCGTGATCAGCGAAGGCGTGCGGCGGGCTTTGGCGTGAGCCGCAAACAGCCCTACACGCCATGCAAGCTGTACGTCGACGGCGCCGATGGTATTGCGGTCGGCGACTTCATCACCACCGCTGCCGGTTCTGCCTACCTGGTTCAGACGCTACGGCTGAGCCGCACGCGACCAGAGCGCAAGCACATGGACTGCCTGCGCTGGCCCATGGCCGAGATCCCAAGCGACGCACGCTGCTACCAGATGACCTGGTACGCGCGATGAATTCCAACACCAGCCCCGAGGCACCGGAAATGACCAAGCACTTTATCGGCACCAAGATCGTCATTGCTTTGGCGATGACCCGTCTGGCGTACAACGATTACCGCGGCTGGGATCTGCCAGCGGACGAGAACGGCGCCGACGAAGGCTATTTGGTCGAATACACCGATGGTGGTGCACCCAACCACCCGGATCATGCCGGGTACATCAGTTGGTCGCCAAAAGCCCAGTTCGACGCCGGCTACGTTTCCGTTGGGGATGTTGGGCATCTGCCGCCCCACCAGCAGCGCGTTGTCGCTGAGCTGGAGCAGCTGTCCGACCGCGTCACCAAGCTGGAGGCGTTTCTGGCCACGCCTTTGTACGCCAGCCTTCCCGATGACGAGCAACAGCTGCTCAAGATGCAGGCCGATGCGATGGTGCTCTACATGGGCATCCTCAACACCCGCGTTGCTAAGTTCGCCTGACGGGTTCGGCCATGACCAACTACCTGGTGGCCGGCCTGATCGCCTGCGGCTTGGTCATCTACGCCGGCTGGCAGAAGATCGAGGCTCAATCCGTGGCGCTGGACCAGGCCACCCAGCAAGTGGCAACGCTGCAAGCCGCGACCGAGTCCCGCCGCAACACCATCCGCCTGCTGGCCGACCTCGACACCCAACACACCCAGGAGCGCGAACGTGCGAACCAGACCAATGCCAGCCTTCGTGCTGATGTCGCTGCTGGCAACAAGCGGCTGTCAGTCCTCGCCACCAGCTGCGGCGCCACAGGATCTGCCACCACCGCCGGCCTGGGTCATGCAGAAGCGCGAGCCGAACTTGACCCAGCGGCTGCTGAACGAATTGTCGCCATCACCAACGACGGCGACGACGCCATCCGCCAACTGAGCGCCTTGCAGGACTACGTCCGCACGGCATGCCAAGGAGCTGCGCAATGAGCCAGTACGAAGTAAAAGACCCTGATGGGCAGATCCACCGCATTGAGGCCGTAAACCATGTGCTCGATTCGAATGGCCTGACCCTGTACGCCTCCGGAAGCGCGGTGGTGGCGATCTTCCCCGGGTTCGCCTGGATGCGTCAGGTGCAGGCCGTTGTCGCTGATCCAGTGACCAGCACCGATAACACCGGCGCCTCCAGCGGCGGAGATACCACTACCAGCGGCGAGGTTGTAGCCCCGGCCGCCACCGGCGAGTAATCAACATATGGCCATGACCGTGAAGCGCCATCGGTTCGTGGCCGAGTACCTGGTGGACCTGAATGCCACCCAGGCAGCGATCAGGGCTGGTTACGCCAAGAAGGGTGCCAAGGACCAGGCTTACGCCCTGATGCAGATTCCAGAGGTTGCCCAGGCCATCGAGAAGGCCATGGGCGACCGAAGCAAGCGCCTGAAGGTCGATTCCGACTACGTGCTGCAACGGCTCGTTGAGATCGACCAGCTCGACCTGCTGGACATCCTGGAGGACGACCTTTCCCTCAAACCGCTCAAGCAGTGGCCCAAGGCATGGCGCCAGTACCTGGTGGGACTCGACTTGGCCGAGATGTTCGAAGGGCAGGGCAAGGACCGCGACATGGTCGGCATCCTCAAGAAGATCAAGTGGCCCGACAAGGTCCGCAACCTGGAGCTGCTGGGCAAGCACGTGAACGTGAACGCCTTCAAGGAGCAGGTCGAGGTGAACGTTACCGGCCTGGCCGACCGGATGGCCAAGGCAAAGGCGCGTGTCCGTGAACGCAACGGCCGAGGCTGACTACGAGCAGGAGCTGGCAGATGACATCGCCAGCTTCTCGGATGATCCGCTGGGGTATGTCCTGTACGCGTTCCCGTGGGGCGAAGAGGGCAGCGAGCTCGCCAACAAGACCGGCCCGCGCAAGTGGCAGCGTGAAGTGCTGGATTCGATTGGCGAGCAACTGCGTGCCGGTGCCAAGGACCGGGGCGAGGTAATCCGCGAGGCTGTGGCCAGCGGCCACGGTATCGGCAAGTCAGCGCTGGTGTCCTGGGTCATCAAGTGGGCGCTCGACACCGAGGTCGACACCCGCGGCGTGGTCACTGCCAACACCGAGAGCCAGCTTCGGACCAAGACCTGGCCTGAGGTGGCCAAGTGGAACCGGCTTTCGATCACCGCCCACTGGTTCAAGTTGACCGGTACCGCGCTGATCAGCACCGACCCGGACCACGAAAAGAACTGGCGCATCGATGCGGTGCCCTGGTCCGACACCAACACCGAGGCGTTTGCGGGCCTGCACAACGAAGGCAAGCGCATCCTGTTGATCTTCGACGAGGCCTCGGCCATCGCCGACCTGGTGTGGGAAGTGGCCGAGGGCGCGCTGACCGACGCCGACACAGAGATCATCTGGGCTGCCTTCGGCAACCCAACCCGTAACAGTGGCCGCTTCCGCGAGTGCTTCACCAAGTTCAAGCACCGCTGGCGGCACCGGCAGGTCGACAGCCGAACCGTCGACGGCACCAACAAGACCCAAATCGCCAAGTGGATCGCCGACTACGGCGAGGACAGCGACTTCGTCCGTATCCGTGTGCGCGGCATGTTCCCGAGGGCTTCCGACTTGCAGCTGATCCCAACCGACTGGGTGGCCGAGGCCATGCGGCGCGAAGGCGTGTACGGCCTGGACGACGCCCTGGTGTGCGGCATCGACATTGCCCGCGGCGGCATGGACAACAACGTCATCCGCTTCCGGCGCGGCATGGATGCCAAGAGCATCCAGCCGATCAAGATCCCGGGCAGCGAGACGCGTAACACCACGCCGTTCATTGCCAAGGTCTGCACCCTGGTGGTGGAGCACCGACCGGACGCAGTCTTCGTCGACTCCACCGGCGTTGGCGGTCCAGTTGCCGACCAGCTCCGGCGCCTGCTGCCCGGCGTCATGATCATCGACGTCAACTTCGCCAGCCAGGCACCCGACCGACACTACGCCAACATGCGGACCTACATCTGGTGGCGCATGCGCGAGGCCATCAAGTTGGGCCTGGCCATCGAGAGCGACACCGAACTGGAAACGGAACTCACCAGCCCAGAGTACGACCACAACGCGTCGGACCAGATCGCGCTGGAGAAGAAGAAGGACATCAAGAAGCGCCTGGGCATTAGCCCAGACGACGGTGACGCGCTGGCCTTGACCTTCACCATGCCGGTGATGAAGGCCCAGTACCAAGGCAATGGCGGCGTCAACGGCAGCCATCAATCCGATTACGATCCATTCAACTGAGGACACCCCCATGGGCGGAGCAGTCAAGAAGGCGGCGAACGTCGCGACCCTGGGCTTGAGCGATGCGGTGCTCGGCGATTCCTTCGACACCCCGAAGACCAACACCACGACCGCCGAGGACGTTGACACCAACGACGTGTCCACGGGTGATGCCCAGGGTTATGCCGACGACAAGCGCCGTCGTGCCAAAGCTGCGGGGCTGTCGTCCACGATCCTGGGCGGGGCCAGCGCGGCCGCAGCACCGACCGCCACCAAGACTTTGCTGGGGCAATAACCATGGCCACCGACAGCCCACGCAAGCTGGCCGAGAAGCGGCTGTCAGCGCTGAAGACCGAGCGAGCCTCCTGGGACACCAACGCCAAGGAGATCTCCGACTTCATCCTGCCCATGCGCTCCCGGGTGATGTGCGACGACACCAACCGTGGCGACCGCCGCAACAATAAGATCATCAACAACCGTGCCACTATGGCCAGCCGCACCACGGCGTCGGGGATGATGAGCGGAATCACTTCGCCGGCACGCCCATGGTTCAACCTGGCCCCGGTGGCCAGGGCCATCATGGAGTTCGGCCCGGTCAAGTCGTGGTTCTACGAGTGCACGCAGCGCATGCGGGACGTCTTCCTGCGCTCAAACCTGTATCAGGTGCTGCCGACTTGCTACCAGGAGATGGCCACCTTCGGCACCGGATGCATCTGGGTGGACGAGCATCCAGACACAGTGATCCGCTGCGAGGCCTTCACCTGGGGCGAGTACTACATCTCCAACGGTGCAGACGGCCGGGCCGCAGGCATCTACCGCGAATTCAAATGGACGGTGAACCAGTTGGTGCAGGAGTTCGGCGTTGAAGCGCTGAGTCCGTCGTCCAAGGCCCTGTACGAGAACAACAACGGTGACCAGTTCATCAGCTGCGCACAGCGCGTTGAGCTGAACATGAACGCCAACCCAGACCGCGCTGGCAGCCGCAATCTGCCGTTCTCGGCGCTGACCTGGGAGGCTGGTGCGCCAGGCGACATGGTGCTGGAGGATCGCGGCTATCACGAGTTCCCGGCAATGGCTGTGCGCTGGGAATCGATGCCCGGCGATGCATATGGCACAGGTCCCGGCCGCATCTGCCTTGGCGATGTGAAGGCCTTGCAGCTGTATGAGCGTCAGGCAGCCCGCATGACCGAAACCGGCGCCAACCCGCCGCTGCAAGCACCGGCAGAACTGCGTGGCCAGCCCAGCAGCACCATCCCAGGTGGCGTGACCTACGTCCCGATGGTGGGCGGCCAGAACCAGATGGCGCCGATCTACCAGCCCAATGCGGCCTGGCTATCGCCCATCCAGGCGAAGATCCAGGAGCACGAAGCCCGGATCAACGAGGCGTTCTTCGTTGACCTGTTCCTGATGGTCAGCCAGCTCGACACCGTGCGCACAGCCACCGAGATCGCGGCCCGCAAGGAAGAGAAGATGCTGATGCTCGGCCCTGTGCTGGAGAGGATCAACGACGAGCTGCTTGACCCGTTGATCGACCGCACCTTCAACATCATGCTGCGCCAGTCGATCCCGATCTGGGCCGGCATCATCGATGGTGACCCGTTGCTGCCGCCACCACCCGAAGAACTGATCGAGGCCAACAGCGAGATCCAGGCCGAGTACGTGTCGATCCTGGCTCAGGCGCAGAAATCCCAGAACGTGCTGGGCTTGGAGCGCTTCGCGACCCTGGCCGGCAACCTGTCAGGCGCCTTCCCTGAGGTACTGGACAAGGTCAACTCCGACCAGCTCATCGAGGAATACGCAGATGCCATCGGCGTCGTGCCCACTGTGGTTCGTGGTGCCGACGAGGTCGCGGCCATCCGCGAGCAGCGCGCCCAGCAGCAACAAGCTGCGCAAGCCCAGCAGGCCATGGGTGCCGCCATTCAAGGGGCCAAGCTCCTGTCCGAAACCGAAGTCACCCCGGACAACGTCCTGGGCCAGATGCTGGGGGCCTAAATGCTCGAAGACGCCGAGATCCTGCAGAAGCGGGAGGACGAGCAGCGGCTGAAGGATTTTCAGGACGAACAGGACTTCAAGTGGCTGATGGCCGATTCCCGTGGTCGTCGGTTGATCTGGCGCCAGCTTGAGGCCGCTCGCCTGTTTCACCAGATCTACGACCCGCACCCACAGAACCTGGCCTTCAACGAAGGCAAGCGTCAGCACGGTCTGTGGCTGCTGGATCGCATCAACACCCTGTGCCCGCACCTGTACCAGGTGATGGTCGCGGAGAACATCACCAAACCCGACGAGGCAAACGCATGAACCTCTTCATCCACGGCCGTCTCGGCCATTTCCTCATGAACGAAGCCGGCGCCGATGGCAGTCAGGGTGGTGGTGCTACTGCTGCCCAGGCCACTGGCGAGCCGCAGAGCAACATCCTCGGTGGCGACCAGGGCGCCCAAGGCCAGCAGCAACAGCAGGCCGGCGATACCAGCCAGCAAAGCCAGGAAGGCCAGCAGCAGACCCAGAAGCAGGAAGGCGAGGGCGAGCAGGCGCAGAAGCCTGTAGTGCCTGAGGCCTATGCCTTCAAGGACCTGCCAGAAGGCTATGCGATGTCCGACCAGCAGTTGGCCGAGGTGAGCCCGCTGTTCAAGGAGCTGGGCCTGACCCAGGAGCAGGCAGACAAGCTGGTTGCCTTCGACGCCAAGCGCACCCTGGCTGCCGAGCAAGCCGGCCTGGAACAGCGTCAAGGCCTGGTTACCGGCTGGGAGAAGTCCCTGCGTGAGGATGCAGCCTTTGGCGGCGCCAACTTCGACGCCAACGTCGGCGTTGCCCAGAAAGCCCTGGCCCAGTTCGGCACCCCCGAGCTGAGCACCATGCTCAAGGAGTCCGGCCTGGGCTCCCATCCCGAAGTTGTTCGGCTCTTCCACCGGATCGGCCAGCAGTTGGCCGAGGGCCAGCTGCATAGCGGTTCCGGCAACCAATCCCGCAAAACCGACGCCGAAGTCTTCTACGGCAAATCCTAAGGAGTGAACCATGGCCGTTATCGCCCAAAACTCCCTGACGCTGACCGATTGGGCCAAGCGGCAGGACCCCGACATGAAGCAGGCTCGCATTGTCGAGATGCTTGCCCAGACCAACGAGATCATTCCTGACATGCTTTGGCAGGAAGGCAACCTCGCAACTGGCCACCGAACCACTATTCGCACTGGTCTGCCGACCGGCACCTATCGTGCGCTCAACGCCGGTATTCTGCGCACCAAGTCCACCACCGTTCAGGTGGACGAGACCTGCGCGATGCTGGAAAACCTCGGCATCGTCGACGAGGCCCTGGCCAATCTGAACGGCAACACCTCGGCATTCCGCCTGTCCGAGAACGCTGCGTACATTGAAGGCATGAACCAGGACATGGCCACCGGCCTGTTCTACAACAACAGCGCGTTGGAACCAGCCAAGTTCCTTGGTATGGCGCCGCGCTACAGCGACAGCACCGCCAAGAACGGGCAGAACATCATCAAGATGGGTGGTTCTGGCTCGGACAACGCTTCCATCTGGCTGATCGTCTGGGGCGACCAGACCGTGCACGGCATCTACCCGAAGGGTTCCAAGGCTGGCCTGGACCACAACGACATGGGCATCGAGCTGGTAGACGATGGCTCAGGCACCAACCGTGTGTTCCGCGCATACCGCGACCACTACAAGTGGGACTGCGGTCTGGCGCTGCGCGACTGGCGCTATGCGGTTCGCATTTGCAACATCGACATCAGCGATCTGCTGGCCGACACCAACGGCACCAGCGTCAAGATCATCGAGGCGATGATTCGTGCAGTGCACCGCATCCCGAACCTGCGCATGGGCCGCCCGGCCTTTTACATGAACCGCACCATCCGCGAGTGCCTGGACATCCAGGCGATGAACAAGGCCAACGTCCAGCTCAAGATCCAGGAGTACGACGGCGAGTTCATCACCAGCCTGCGCGGCGTGCCGTTCCGTACCGTGGACGCACTGCTCAACTCCGAGTCGCCGGTCGTCTGACCGGCGCTTCACCCACCAAATCATCTCCGGAGAATCCTCATGATCACCGACAAGCTGAACTTGTTCAGCGGTTTGACTGGTCAGGCAGTCACCGCGACGGCGGCATCGACCGACGTTATCGACCTGGGCCCACTGACTCACGGCAACACCCGACGCGATATCGGCGCAGGCGAGCCGCTATTCCTGGTAGTCGCAGTGCTGGCTGCCGCGACTGCGGCCGGCGCTGCAACCGTGAACTTCCAGTTGCAGACGAGTGATGACAACGCCACTTGGGTCACTCTGTTCGACTCTGGCGCCACCGCCCTGGCCGACATGGCTGCCGGCAAGCGTCCTGTTGCCGTGTCCGTCCCGCGCGGCGTTCGCCGCTATCTCCGCGTCAACTACACCGTTGGCACCGGCCCACTTACTGCTGGCACTTTCTGGGCCGGCCTGGTGAAGGATGTGCAGGACACTGCTACCTACGCCAGCGGCTTCGTGATTGCGTAAGGAGCAGCCATGAAAGTTATCGCACTTGAACGCGGCTACTACGGCGGGAAGATCCAGGACCCGCCAGAGGCTGGCGGCGAACCCTTCGAGATCCAGAAGGAAAGCCACTTGGGCAAATGGATGCAGCCGCAGGGCTGGACGCCATCCGCTGCAACCAAGCCTGTGGCTACCACTTCCGCCGGAACCAGCACCAACACCGGCAGCCAGGGTGGCGGGGCGGATGGCGGGGTTCCTCAGCCAGCATTCACCGTCAAGCACAACGGTGGCGGCCGCTACATCGTCATCAACGCAGCAGGCGATAAGGTCGGTGACTTTGTCGGCGCTAACAAGGAAGAAGCCCAGGCAGAGGCTGATCGCCTGATCGCTGGTGGCGAGCCGTACGTCAAGCCTGACGACACCACCAGCACCAACACCGGCAGCCAGGGTGGCGGGGCGGATGGCGGGGGTAGCGGCGGCAACCCCGACGATGACGACGACGGCCCGGACGCCTAAGTCAGCACCAGCACCCACCAAGGGCCCTTCGGGGCCCTTTTTCATGGAGCCAGCTTCCAATGTCCTCAGTGATCGACATCTGCAACATGGCGCTCTTCCGCATCGGTAATGGCATGCGCATCGATGACCTGGAAGAGAACAGCCAGCCTGCCCGCATCTGCAAGCAGTTCTACGAGAGCAGCCGCGACTTTGTGCTGCGCGCCGACTGCGACTGGGGATTCGCCACGGCCTTCGCCCAGTTGGCTGAGGTCGCCGATAACCCGAACCCCGAATACCCCTTTGCATACGCCGTGCCGAACGACTGCATGCGGGTTCGCCGCATCGTCAACCCGGTCTTTCCGCAGGGCGTATGGCCGGCTGGCATGCACTGTCAGATGCCGGAACTACCTCGCATCCAGTTCCGGATCATCAACGGGAGCAGCCAGCGCCTGATCAGCACCAACGTTAGCCCGGCCACCCTTGAGTACACGCTGAAGGTCGAGTCGCCGGAGATGTTCGACCCGGTCTTTGTATCGGCCTTGGCCTGGTACCTGGCCAGCCAGGTCGCTGGCCCATTGGCAAAAGATGCTGGAATTGCTTCGGCCTGTGCTGGCGAATACCGGGCAGAAGTCCTGGTAGCCGCGGCTGCCGCCCTTAACGAAAGCGTTACGCAGTACCAGCACGAATCCATCTTTATCACGGGGCGCGGGGCATGAGCGAAGTCATTCAGCCGTCCTTCAGCGCTGGCGAGGTTGCGCCGGCCACCTATGCCCGGGTTGACCTGGCCCGTTACTACACCGCGCTCAAGACCTGCCGCAACTTCGTGGTGCTGCCTGAGGGTGGTGCCCAGAACCGTTCTGGCACGCGCTTCATCACCGAGGTGAAGAACAGCAATGCCCGTACCCGGCTGATCCCGTTTCAGTTCTCGACCGAACAGACGTACATCCT
The DNA here is from genome assembly GCA_947090765.1 of Pseudomonas sp. MM223. NCBI lineage: Bacteria > Pseudomonadati > Pseudomonadota > Gammaproteobacteria > Pseudomonadales > Pseudomonadaceae > Pseudomonas > Pseudomonas sp. MM223. Next base: position 2,165,536 of record OX352322.1, read on the forward strand.
GGAGTTCGGCAACCTGTACATCCGCTTCATCAGCATGGGCGGCCAGGTGGTAAGCGGTGCCGTGCCGTACGAGATTGTCTCGCCGTACACCACCGCCCAGCTGCCGGATCTCAAGTTCACCCAGTCAGCGGATGTGATGACCATCGTGCATCCAGACCACCCGCCGCGTGAGCTGTCGCGCCTGGCGCCGACCAACTGGACGTTGACGGCGATCACCTTTGAGCCTGGCATTGCAGCTCCCACTGGACTTACTGCAACGGCGCGCACTGGTGGATCTGGCGACACCACCGAGTACCAGTACAAGGTCACGGCCGTCAGCAGCATATCGGAAGGCTCTGTCGAGTCCTGGGCCAGCAACACGGCCACGGTGAACAGCTTCGACGACAAGCCCGGGGCAACCCTGGCATGGACCGCCGTGACCGGCGCCGACCACTACAACGTATACAAGAACAAGTCGTCTGGCGTGTTTGGCTTCATCGGGCAGTCGGCCGGTTTGACCTTCAACGACATCAACATCACCCCAGAAACCGACAACACCGTGCCGATTGGTTACAACCCGTTCGCTGACGGGAACAACCCTTCGGTCGTGGGCTACTACCAGCAGCGCATGGCCTTCGCGGCCAGCCGGGCCAATCCCCAGACCGTGTGGATGTCGCGCACAGGGGACTTCCACAACTTCGGCTACTCCGACCCGAACAAGGATGACGATGGCATCGAGTTCGTCATTGCCAGCCGGCAGGTCAACCAGATCCGTCACCTGGTGTCGCTGCGTGAGCTGCTGGCCATGACCTCGGGAGCCGAGATCGCCATTACCGGGTCCAGCGACTCGGGCATCACGCCGGCCAACGTGTCGGCGGTGGAGCAGAGCTACTTCGGCTCCAGCGACGTTATCCCGGCTATCTACGCCAACACGGCGCTCTACATCCAGGCACGGGGCGGCAAGTTGTCGACCCTGGCATACAACTACGTTTCTGACGGGTTCCAGCCGCAGGATGTGAGCGTGCTGTCGTCGCACCTGCTGCGCGGCTTCACCATTGATGACCAGGCCTTTGCCTTGGCGCCCAATGGCGTGCTGTGGATGGCCCGCAACGACGGCATGCTGCTGGGCTTCACATTCCTGCCGGATCAGCAGGTGTACGGCTGGAGCTGGCACGACACAGACGGTGCGGTCGAGGCCGTGGCCAGTGTGCCGGAGGATGACGAAGACGCCCTGTACATGATCGTGCGGCGCACCATCAATGGCGTTACCAAGCGCTATATCGAGCGCATGGCCACCCGGCAGCTGACCAAATACGGTACCGGCGACTTCTGGTTTGACCGGGCATTCTTCGTGGATTGTGGGCTGACCTACGACGGGCGCCGCTCCGGCACCGCTGTTCTCACCGGTGGTACCGACTGGCAATTCCCCAACCTGCTGACCCTGACCGTAGGCACTGCCACATTTAACGCCGGCATGGTCGATCGCAGCGTGATCATGTACGGCGGCGGGACTGAAACAAGTATTGGCGAGATCCTTACCGTACGGATCACGGCCTACATCTCGCCGACCGTGGTCACGGTTGAGCCTCAGACCGTTGTGCCGCAGTCGCTGCGTGGCACCTCGGCCACCCGCTGGGGTGTTGCTGCAACTACCGTCAGCGGCCTCGGGCACCTGGAGGGAAAGACCGTCAGCATGCTGGGCGACGGCAATGTCATTCCCCAGCAGGTGGTTACTGGCGGGGCTGTGCCCCTGGACAGCCCAACGCTGGTGGTGCACATCGGACTGCCGATCACTGGCGACTTCGAAACGTTGGACGTCACCCTGCAGAACAACCAGTCGTTCCTGGGCAACAAGAAGCGCATCAACCAAGTTGTGGTGCTGTGCCAGGAAAGCCGCGGCATCTTCGCTGGGCCGGACGCCGACCACCTGGACGAGTTCAAGCAGCGCGCCGGTGAGAACTATGGCGAGCCGATCGAACTGCTGACTGGCCGGGCCGAAATGGACATCCAGTGCCAGTGGGATTCAAACGGACGCCTGTTCATTCGCCAGTCCGACCCGCTCCCGCTCACCATTCTGGGGGTCATGCCCAATGTCCAAGCCGGTGGCTGAAATGCTGCCGGTTGATGACCGGCTGATCGTTATGACGGTGGCGAATGCGCGCATGCAGGACCAGTTGGAGTTCGAATGCCTGCGCGGCCTGACTGTTGAGCAGGAGCTGCGCGACTCGGTAGCCAGGAGCGTTAACCCGCGTGCCTACGTCGTGAACGGCCGCGTGGTGGCCATGTTCGGCGACATCAAGCACGACGACCGTATCGGCGTCCCGTGGCTCATTAGCACCACCGAAATCGCCAAGCACCGCCGCGCCTTCCTGGTCGAGTGCGACCGTGAGGTCGCCGCCATGCGTCAGCGCCACCAGGTGCTGATCAATTACACCGATGCCCGCTACGTCAAAGCCTTGCGCTGGCTGCGCTGGCTCGGTTTCCAGATGCATGACGCCGTGCCCTATGGGGTCAACGGTGAGTTGTTCCATCCAATGACTTTGAGGGGGTTGTAATGGGCGCAGCAGCAGGTGCTGGCGCAGCAGCGGGCGGTGGTCTGCTTGGCGCGTACTCTCAGATTCAGCAGGGCAAAGACGCGGTCAAGGCCGCTAAACGCCAGCAGCGCTACCTGAACGATCAGGCGCGCGACACCATCAACCAGGGTGACTTCGCCGCCGATATGGCGAACGAGCAGGGCCGGCAGACGGCTGCCAGCCAACGCACCGGCTTTGCGGCCAATGGCGTGGTGGCTGGCGAGGGCTCGGCTGGGCGCATCGAGCAAGGCACCATCGACCTTGCCCGACAAGACGCCGATCAGTTGCGCCGCAATGCCTTCAACCAGGCAATGGGCTTGGTCGATCAGGGTAACGAGGGCATCAAGCAGGCCAAGGCCGAATTCCGTACGCGCCGACTCAATGCCTTCAGCTCGCTGCTTACGGGCGGCGGTCAGGCCTACAGCATGTACAGTGGAGGTTGAACATGGCCGCACGTATTCCACAGTACCAGCGCCGCGTGGCGCCAGAAGTAGTCTCCGCCCCGCGTGTGGCCCAAGAGTCAGTCGATGCTTCAGGCCTGGCGCGTGGCCTATCCAGCTTGGCTGGCGATCTTAACCAGGTGCACCAGCGCGAGGTGCAGGAAGCCAACCAGACCGCCTTGCTCAACGCTGACAACCAGATGGGTGCTTGGCAGAACAATGCCTTGTTCAACCCGGAGAACGGCGCCTTTACCAGAAAAGGTTCAGCGGCACTGAACATCAGCCAGACCGTTCTGGGCGACTTCGACAAGCAGCAGCAGGCCATTTACGACAACCTGGCCAACGAGCAGCAGCGCCAGATGTTCCGCCAGTCGTCCCTACAGCGCCGGTCGAGCCTTGAGGCGAAGCTTGGCAGCTACGAGTTCGGCGAGCAGCAACAGTACAAGGATGACGTCGACAAGTCGTCGATTCAGTTGGCCATGGATAGCGCGGCCTTGAACTACAACGACCCAGAGGCCGTGGCCCAGAACCGGGCAAAGATGGATGCAGTCCTGCAACTGCGCGGCGCTCGCAATGGCTGGTCGCCAGAGGAAATGCAGGCCCAGCGCCAGCGGATGAACAGCAGCCTGTCCCAGGCGGTCATTCAACGCACACTGGTTGACTCCCCGCAGAAGGCCCGCGGACTGTACGAGCAGTTCAAGGATGGCATGACTGCCGAAGACCAGATCCGCGCCACCAACGGGATCGACCAAGGCTTCCGTCGCCTTGAGGCCGAAGCCCGACAGCGTCAGGTCGAGGCCCGGCAGTTGCAGGCCATTGCCCGGGTTGAGCTGCAATCCCGTGTGCAGGATGCCAGCTCGGCATATTTGCAGGGATTCGACTTCGACAACCCGCCATCCCGTGCAGATTTCAACGCAGCCTATGGGGACAAGGGCGCTCAGGCTTACGAGTCGTTTGCCAAGGTGCAGGCTGTAGCACCGGCAATACGCGAGTTCGCCACGGCGACGCCGCAGGAGCGCCAGAAGATCCTGTCGGACTTCCAGCCTGCCCAGGGCGGCAGCGCCGGCGCCGGATTCGCGCAAGATGACCAGCTGTATCGACGCTTGGCCACTGTCGCGACCGGACTGATGAAACAGCAGCAGGATGACCCGGCCGCATATGTTGCGCGGTACAGCCCGACCGTTCGTGAGTCTTATGCTGCAGCTCAGGCAGCTGGCACCCCGGAGGCATACAAGGCCTATGCCGATGCGACCATCGCCGAACAACGGCGCTTGGGCGTTCAGTCGCCGAAGCTACTGTCAGATTCCGCAGCCGACCAGATCGCTGCCGGCTTCAACAGCCAGGTGGCTGGCGGAGAGAATGCCGCCACGTTGATCGAGCAGCAGCAGGAGCAGTGGGGCAGCAACTTCCCGCTCATTGCCCAGCAGTTGGGCAAGAAGCTCCCGCCAGAGGCGCAGGTGATCGCTACCGGTCTGCCGAAGGATGTGGCTGAACGCATGGCCTCGGTGGCCAACGTCACCGAAGCGGACCTGAAAAAGGGCCTGGACAAAGGCATTGCAACGAATGTCGCAACCGCGGTGCAGAGCGCCATGAATCCATTTGCTCAATCCCTCCAGGGCCAGGCCGGCGGCATCAACACCTTCAACACCATGTACGAGGCCGCCAACAAGGCTGCCCTGTCGTATGTGCGCCAAGGTATGACGCCAGAGAAGGCGGCAGAGCGCGTGGTGAACGGCATGGTGAACGACAAGTATGACTTCTTCGACACTTACCGCGTACCCAAGACTTTGGACACCGCGGCCGTGAAGCGCGGCGCCGACCAGGCGCTGGAGAGCATTGCCGCTGATGACCTGATGCCGCTTCCTGGTCTTCGCGGGGTAACTGACAGCGCGAACATCGAGCAACTGCGCCAGGCAGTGGTAGATGGCGGCCAGTGGGTGCCAAACAACGACGAGAGCGGATTGAGCCTGACCCTCAACGGCTACCGTCTGCTGGGCAAGGACGGTAAGCCAATCACCCGCACCTGGGATGAATTGACGGCTGACGGCCTGAAACGCCAGGAAAGTGATGCTTCGCGGATCGGTCGAGTACGCGGCCTGGGGATCAACAATTGACTATCTATGCAGGCGATGCCCCGGCGCTTGACCGCCGCACATTGCTGGACGTCCCAGCCGATAGCGGCGATGTCTTCGGCGCTGCATTCGACGAGGCCTTCTCCACCAACCCCAGCACATCGGCATTCCGCCTGGAAGAGCTGAACCAGCAGGAGCTGGGGCGGGCAGTGGTTGCCGGCCCAGAATCGTACTTGGCGCCGAACGCTGGTCGCCTTGAGCCTGAAACCCCGCTGATTGGCGCCGAGCAGGCGCGTGATCAAGTTGCAGGGGCTGGCCTCGATATCAAGATACCTGAACAGGGTATTCGCCAAGGCGCTCTGGACATCCTGATGCAGCGCCACCAGGAGCAGCTGGCGCGGCAGCAGATCATGGCCCGCGCCAATGGCGGTTCTCTTCCCACCAAAATCGCCGGCAGCCTAGCGGCTTCACTGCTTGACCCGCTCAACATCGCATCAGCGTTTGTGCCGGTGGTGGGTGAAGCGCGCTACGCCCGGCTGCTGGCTGGCGCTACTTCGCCGCTTGGGCGCGCAGGCGTGCGCGGTGGTGTCGGTGCGCTGGAGGGCTCGGTTGGTGCCGCGATCCTTGAACCGCTGCCGCTACTGGCGGCTCAGCAGGACCAGACGGAATACGGTCTTTCGGATTCTCTGGCTAACATCGCATTGGGTGGTGTGCTCGGCGGCGGACTGCACTCAGTTGGCGGCGCTGTCAGTGATGCGCTGCGCCGTCGACTGGCCACAGAGGCGGCACCGGTTGAAACATCGCTGAACGCTGGCGCTACTGCACGCCCCGCAGATGCCGGCCGCAGCATTGATCTGGGCCGGATGTTCGACGAAGACCCTGACCTTGCTCTGCGTGCTGGGCTTTCCCGGCAATTGGAGGCTGACCAAGCGTCCCTGTATCGCTCGGCAGAGCAGCAGGCCCTGGGCGAGATCCGTCCATCGCTGACCGGCGAGCGCATTGGTAACGTGGCCGACCTCAAGGCCGAGCGCGTTGGCCTGGTGGCGCAGGACATGGCACTGGACGCTACCTACCGTGACCGTGCCAAGGCCTTCCAGGGCCAGCGCTTGAGCCGCAAGCAGGCAGAGCGCGCCGCGAGGGAAGCTATCGCCACCGAGCGGGAGCAGATCCGGGCCCGCACCAGCGAGATCGACACCATGCTGGAGCGCAACCGGGCCGGCGAGCTTGATCGCCGTGACCTTGGTCTGATTGAGCGCGGACAGGTGCCGGAGCGCTTGCAGCAACAGATTCAGGCCCGGGCCCGGCAGATCATGCAGGGCTACCAGCAGCGCCCGCTGGGTGCGGCCATCCGCACCGCCCGGGAAACCGCCGAGGGCGCCGACTGGACTATTCGCGATAATGCCCTACGCACCGCCGTGGCCCAGGCCATGAGCGGCCGCGACATCGATGTGGCCAAGCTGTTCGAACTGGACGAGCCGGCTAAGGCCGCCAGCGCGCTGGAGTACCTAAAGCGTCCGCAGACCCGGCGCGTCGACCCAGAGGGGCAAGCAGAAAGCGCCAGGGTTGATGGGCAGGTTCAGTCGCGCACAGGCGACGATCTGGAAGATGCTCGTGCGGCCTTGGCTGAGGATGAAGCGCTGGCCCGCGAAATGCTCGATCAGTTGCCAGAAGAGCAGCGCGCCCAGGTCGAGGCCTTGGGCCGCGATGAAATGGCCGCAGCCGATGCCGAGGCCGCGAAGGCCCAACAATACGCCAAGGCCTACCGTGCCGCGGCCATCTGCGAACTGGGGAGAGGTTGATGGCACTTCCATCGGGTATCAGTCCATGCGCCGACGCAGTGCGAGCCGCTGCCGGCGACATGGAATCGAACGAGATTCAGGAAATCTTCCAGCTGCTGCGCGGACGTACCCAGGAGATCCTGGCCCGCGAAGGTGCGCTGGGCAGCGAGCAAGCCGCACTGCGAGCCGCTGATGAACTGGCCAAGCAGGCCGAGCACGCCGCCATCATCGAAAGGCGCAACGCTCTGATCAACGTGCGGGCCCGTGCACGGCTGGTGGCGTTCGTCCGTGACCAGTTCGCCGACCGTCCCGACCTGGGCATCGAGTCGTTCCTGGTCGGTACCAACCTGGCGCGCCAGGGTTCCCGGCTGTCGGTCGCTGCCGAGCAGAAGGCCTTGGGCGATGCCTACATCGGCGGCATGCTGGCCGATCTTGACCGAGCCGACCTGACCGCCGTGCTTGCCCGTGGCGACTCCGACCAAGACATAGCCGACGCTCTATGGCGTATCGGCAAGGACCAGGACACCAAAGGCTTGAATCCACAGGTCGTGGAAATCGCCAAGATCATCCAGAAATATCAGGAAGGCGCGCGCATCGATGCCAACCGAGCAGGGGCCAGCATCGGCAAGCTACCCGGCTACATCGCTCGCCAGAGCCACGACAGCGAGAAGATGGGCGCCGCCGGCTTCGAGCGTTGGGCAGAAGAGATCCTGCCACGTCTGGACACCGCAACGTTCCGCGAGGGCGGTGATCCCATGGTCTTCCTCAAGGGTGTCTACGACGGCCTGGTATCCGGCGACCACTTGAAATCACCAACCGGCCAGCAGTCTAACGGCTTCCGTGGCCCGGCCAACCTGGCCAAGAAGCTGAGCCAGGAACGCGTGCTGCACTTCAAGGATGGCGTGGCCTGGCATGAGTACAACCAGCTGTTCGGTACCGGTAACCTGCGCGAGGCAGTGCTGCGCGGTCTTGATCTGTCCGGGCAGAACACCGCCCTGATGCGACGCCTGGGCACCAACCCAGAGGCCAACCTGAACATGGCCATGGACGTCATCAAGGAGGATGTGCGAGCCGGTGGCGACCCGGCCGCCCTGGCCAACTTCAACACCGCCCGCCGTGGCGTGATCGATAACCGCTTCAAGGAGGTCAGCGGTCAGACCCGCATTCCTGGCAATGCCACTCAGGCGCGCGTGGCAGCCAACGTCCGGGCTTGGCAGTCGCTGTCCAAGCTCGGCGGCGCGCTTCTTTCCAGCTTCACCGACTTGCCGGTAGCGGCCAGCGAGATGCGGTACCAGGGCCAGAGCTTCTTGGGCAGCCTGGCAGAAATGGGCGCGGGCTTGATGAAGGGCAGGGGTAGCGCCGAGCAGCGCCAGATCCTGTCGGCCTATGGCGTGTATGCCGATTCTATGCGCGGGGAGATCATGCGCCGTTTCTCTGCCGATGACTCGGTCGGGGGAAAGATGTCCCGTGGCATGAGCCAGTTCTTCCGGCTCAACGGTTTGTCCTGGTGGACCGACGCCAACAAGGCGAGCGCGGGCCTGATGATGGCGCACAACCTGGCGCAGAACAAAGGCAAGGCTTGGGGTTCGCTGAATGGCGACTTCAAGCGAGCCTTGGGCCTATACGACCTCGACTCCGGAAAATGGGATCTGCTGCGAGAGATGGACATGCGCATGGCTGATGGCCGCGATTACATGACCCCTGATGGCATAGCCGGCATCAGTGATGAGCGCATTGGCCAGTACCTGGCGGAGCGCAACCGCCCAGTGTCAGCTGGAGCAATCCGCGAAACCCGCCAAGACCTGGAGCGCAACCTGCGTGCCTACGTCAACGACCGCGTTACCTATGCCGTGCTGGAACCCGATGCGCGCACCCGCTCGATCATGAACCAAGGCACCCAGCCCGGAACCGTCCCAGGCGACCTGCTGCGCTTCGTTACTCAGTTCAAAAGTTTCCCTGCCGCCTATATGCAGAAGACTCTGGGCCGCGAACTGTACGGCAGAGGCTACACGCCGACTGGCTTGGGCAACGGCTTCCGTGGTGGTCGCGACTTGGTGCAGGCTCTTCGCAACGGCAACGGTGAGCGCTTGGCCTTGGCGCAGTTGATCTTGTGGACCACGGCCTTCGGCTACCTGTCCATGGCTTCCAAGGATGTGACCAAGGGGCGCGAGCCGCGGCCAGCAGATGACCCCAAGACCTGGCTGGCCGCCATGGTGCAGGGCGGTGGCCTGGGCATCTTCGGCGACTACCTGTTCGGCGAAGCCAACCGGTTCGGCAACAGCGCCTTGGAATCCGCTGCCGGTCCAACAATCGGCACCGCTGCCGACGTGATCAACCTTTGGGCCAGGGCGAAGGAAGGCGATGACACTGCCTCATCGGCCCTCCGCCTTGCCCAGAACAACACCCCATTCATGAACCTGTTCTACACCCGGATCGCACTTGACCACCTGTTCCTTTATTCGGTCCAGGAGGCGATGAATCCGGGATCTCTGCGCAGGACCGAAGAGCGCATCAGGCAGCAGAACGGTCAAGAGTTTCTGGTGAGGCCTTCGCAAAGCTACTCCGACCCGCTCGGTATCGCCCGGTAATGGGGGTCATGTTTCGTTCGGCATCCGCACGTATTCATGGCACGCCGAGCTTGTCCAGTAGCCAAGCGTGTTCCTTCTCATGGTCACTTTCTGGATCACGCCTTGAGGATCAGTGAGCAGGTCGAGCTGGCATTCGGTTTTTATGTCACCACCACTGATTTGCTGTGTGTATGCCTGGTTGCCGCTGATAGTTGTGGTTGACGAGCCTGGCATATACACGCTCTTCGAACTGGACCAGTAGTAGATGGTGTTGCCATCAGCCAGCTTGTAGCTGTTGTTTGGAGCGCCATTCGCTATCACGAACTGGTCCAGCGGCAGACCTTCGTATCTGACCAGTTCATCGAAAGTTGCCTGATCGCTCACGCAGCCGCTGGCCATAGCCAGTGCTGAGGCGATGATGATTGCCTTCATATGCATTGTTTTCCCCTTGGCGGCGTGAGTCATCGGATCGAAGGCTAGACCCAAGCCACCAGCTAGTGCAATCAAAACGACATGCCCGCCTTGAGCGGGCTTTTTCATGCCCGGCATTCGGGCACTGCAAAGGAGCGTTGGAATGATTCCAGACGTCAAACCACCGGTAGGATCTTGGCAGAACCTCTACACCCTGAGCGGCATTGCCGTTGGTACCAGGTTACTGATCCAGAACAAGAGCGCCGGCGGCGTGCTGGTGTGGGAGGGCGCCACTCCACCGCCGGAGATCGGCGGGGATGATCGGCACGGCTACTCGATCATGGGCAATGGCGAGCCGGTGAAGACCGGTGCGAGCCCGGCCGGCGTTTGGGTGATGTGCTGGTCTGGCGGCGACTTCTCCGGCCTGGGGCGCCTGTGCGTGCAGGAGTACGTCCCATGATCTCGCCGGCCAACACTCCAGACCTCACGCAGGCCGAGGTGCAGCAGCTTATTAATGATGCGATGGCCGCTGGCTCGCCGATGACCACGATCAACCAGGCCGTAGTCGAGGGCCAGACCGTCACCATCCCGAACACCAACAACGACATCACGCTGAACCTGGAGACCGGTGGCGCATCGCTGAACGCCGTAACCATCAACCTGCCGGGCAACAGCGATGGCCGTGTCGGCCAGCGGGTGTTCGTCAACGCCGACGGCCAGATCGCACTGGCCCATTTCCAGTCCGCAATTGCCGTCAACGGCGCCGACTACATGTTCAACCCTGGCGACAACTGCGTGTTCTACCGGAACAAGCCCGCCATTCTTTCGAGGATTACCGCATGAAGCGTTTCTTCCTGGCGCTGGCGCTCCTGCCAGCCCTGGCCCTTGGGGCGGCCAACGACATCGTTACCAACCAGCGCAATGGCACGGATACCAGCAGTATCCCGCGCACGGTGGCCAAGCCGCCTGGGACGCAGGACGGCATTATGGGCTTCAATGGCGCGACCGTGCTTCCGGTGCACTGGACCATCGGCCAGGGGCTGAGCATCAGCAGCGGCGCGTTGGTGTCTCTACCCCAGGCATGGGCGGATATCACCGGTAAACCGACCTTTGCCACGGTTGCCACCACCGGAGCTTATGCAGATCTGACCGGAAAGCCTGCGCTTTTTAGCGGAAACTATGCGGATCTGGCTGGCATTCCTGCGACTTTCCCGCCATCAGCTCATATACAGGCCTGGTCGACCATCACGGCAACGCCCACCACGCTGGGCGGCTACGGGATCACGGACGGGGTTACCCAGTCGGCGTTGACCACCATGCTTGGCAGCTACGCCACCACGGCCGCGGTTACGGCCGGCCTGGCTACCAAGTTCAATACCCCGGCCGGAACTACGACCCAATACGTGCGTGGCGACGGCAGCCTCGCAACCTTCCCGGCAATCCCGGGCGGTACCGTGACCAGCATCACCGCCGGCACCGGCCTGTCGGGCGGCACCATCACCACCAGCGGCACGATCAGCATGCCGAACACCGGCACGGCGGGCAGTTATGCCAACGTCACCACGGACGCCCAGGGCAGGGTGACCGCCGGCACCAACCGCAGCCAGTCGGCCGCCACCCGAGCGCTGAACACGGCCTTCCAGATCAGCACCACTCGCGACGCCTGGGTCAGCTACAGCGTGCAGATCACCGTCACCGCCTCGATCTCCGGCGGGCAGAACGGTGACGTGATCCTTGAAATCGCCAGCGACAGCGGGTTCACCGCCAACGTGCAGACCCTGGCTATCAGCGGCCTTGGCCAGACCTACACGCTTGCCATTGCGCTCCAGGGCGTGCAGCCGCAAACCGGCGTAATCACCGGCTATGTTCCGGCCGGGTACTACACCAGGCTGCGAACAGTGAACAACACCGGTACACCGGTGTTCAGCTACCGCGCCGGCCAAGAAGTACTGCAGTGAAAAAGCAAAAGCCCCTGGCGCTCGCAACGCCAAGGGCTTTTTTGTTCAGCCCCATGCACTGCACATGAGGAAGACCCGATGAAGTTTACCTAACCACGCCGAAATCCCCCACAGAGAACCCCGCCAAGTGCGGGGTTTTCGCATTCTGGAGCATTGAAAATTGACCGTCTCGACCACTGATAGCGTTATTGAATACGTATCCGGCGGCCCGGCGTTCCCGATCCCGTACCGGTTCCTGCAGAACTCCGATATTGAGGCTGTGCTGGTAAAGCAAGATGGCACGTCCGAGACTCTGGCGCTCGGCACGCAGTACACGCTGACCGGGGCGGGGACTCAAAGCGGAGGAACCCTGACCTCAGCATACGCAGCTGGCTTTCTTGCCACAGTAGGCGCAAGCCTGACCATATCTCGCGTGATGGCAGCCACCCAGCCAACCGACTTGCGCAACCAGGGGCGGTTCCTGGCGGAAACCCATGAGACGGTGCTTGATCGGCTGACGATGCTGATCCAGCAGGGCTTTTCAATACTGGGCCGGGCCCTGCTGCGACCGATAGGCAAGAACTACTACGACGCACATGGCCGGCAGATCAAGAAACTGGCCGACCCAACCGACACCCAAGATGCTGCAACCATGGGTTGGACAGACCAGTTCGTCGCAAATCTGATCGCGAAAGTAACAGGTCCGATCAATAACGCAGAAAACGTGTTCTATCGGTACCCGAACGGATCTACTCATGTTGTCCAGGATCTTGCGGAAACTGATGGTGTGTCTGGTATCGGCGCGCCATTCGGCACCGTGGCAGATTACATCTCACGTCGCCGACCAGTTAGCACTTTTGGGGTGATTGGAGATGGTGTCGCAGATGACTCCGATGCCATTGAGGATGCGCTTCTATCGGGAGTTCCGTTTAAATCAGGGCCAGGAATCATAAGAATCACTCGTAGGATTTCTGGGCTAGTCCCGGGGCAATTGAATTGGGTTAGCGATGGAACCATCATCCTCAACGGCTCTACGTCAGAAACACCAGCGTGCATCGATCTAGAGGTTCTTCCAGGCTTTAATCATCGTATTGAAGGCGTCCTTCAGATCGATGGAAATCTTCTGTCTTCCGTCGGAATCCGTATATGGAACAAGTCCGCGATTGGATTTCCCCTTGGATACGCGACCCTCTACGCCGCCGATGTACAGGTTAAGAATATCCGTCGAGGCTTTGTGACTTCGGCTAACGGCGACGGGATCATCGTTCGTGGCGGCTTCACAAGCGTGATCCTCGATCGCCCAGTCGTGAGTAACGTTCGGCTGGCGGCTGGCGCTGGCATCCTTGGCAGTGTGGGGGCCTGCGGCATCACTGTATTCGGTATCAATACCGGCTTCCCGATCGTAACCATCCTCAACGACCCGCAGATCGATACGATCTTGAGCGAGGATCCTGCCTATAACGCCGATCAGGACGGATGCAGAATCTTCGGGCCATGGGATACAGCTGGCGCGAAGACTAACTCTGTATTCATTATCAATGGCGGTAGTTTCCGTGATTGCTGGGGCAGAAGCGTCAAGTCGCAGGCTGAGACTTGCGTGATCAAAGGTACCAACTTCTCGTCGTTCTCTGGACCAACCTCTGGTCGCAACAGCGAGATCGACTGCCAGGTCGGCGGCGGCATGATCAGCGACATCACCGTTTACCTGTCAGGCGCCAACACAACCCCGAACGAGATCGTTTCGTTCCAGCCTAGCCCGACCTTCGAATCGTTCGCAGGCAAGCTCAACGGATGCCAGGTGACTACCACCCATCCACTGACTGCCGTCGTGTCGACGTTCCCGCGGGCCAAGACCCAGCACAAGATCACCGTTCGCGATGTCGATGTTATCGGTCCGCTTGTGCGCCTGGTTGAGTTCCGCGTGTGGATGGACAAAACCACGCTTCTTCTGGACGGTTGCACCGTCAACAACCTGACCGGCCAGCTGGTGCGCGTTACCGCCAGTGGCGCAGGCGGGGCACCGTTCGTTGGCAAGGTCACGATCAAGAACGCAACCAACATCGGACCTGCTGCCCCCCTGGTGACCGACAAGGTTGCCGGCCTGGCTGCCAACTCCATCGTCAGCACTCAGGATGTCGACGGCTTCACCCTGCCAGCACAGCAAGCCGAATCCGCTGCGAATCTGGGCGGTGCGACCCGCGTCAATTCCCTTACCGGCATTGACTCCTCCAGCGGCTCACTTGAGCCAATGTCCAAGAATATCGCTGCTGGCGCCACGGTCACATTCCCGATCAGGGGCTTCAACAACTCGGCCGCGCCGTGGTCAGCATCGGCGCAGGCAACTTGGCCCACGGCTTGGTCGCAATTTCCTCAGCTGGGGTTGTGAATCTTACGGCGGGCGCTACCGATATCGTCACCGGAACTACCACTGAGCCTGTGACGGGCAACTACCGGCTTTGGATTTCTGGAGGACTTCTGCAGGTTAAGAACAATACAGCGACCGCTAGACAGTGCACGCTGTTCTACATGGGCTGAAGATCGTTGGTGCTTGGCGCCATGGCAAAGTTCTATAGCTTGATGGACAGAGGAGCATCATGGGACAGAGGATGTCCCTGTACTGTTGGATCCCGATAGAAACCCCGGCAATGCCATACCGGAGTGCTACCTTTTTCCTGCCCAAAAAATAGCCACTTATGTGGCTATCCCGCTCCCCTTGCTTAATTTTTGCTACAGCAAAAACATGGCATGCCTATAAGACCCGGAAATACTGGGTCTTCAAGATTAATCGACACGATCCATCATGGGTGCGACAGAAAACCGGCGGGCCGGTTCCGCACGTTGATTTACAGCGGATTCTTGGGGCATGTGGGGCACGTATCTGATACCCGGCTCGGTCTTCCGGCGCCGGGTGGATTTGGGGAATTGGCATAGTCTACCAACTTGGCCCGCTATGCGTCTGGGCCAGTGATGGTTGGCTTCTCCCGCTACCAATGGCCCCGCCTACTTCAGCGGCACATAAATATCCGTTTCCCATTGCTCCAGCGGCGTTTCCGGGTACACGCTCAGGTATTGGAAGAACAACGGATGGTCGCGCAGCTCTTCATTGCTCGACGGCAGCCAGTCCCGGTATAGCGGATAAATGGTTTCGCCAATATAGTCAGGCGAGCCACTGTGCCGAATCACGGCACAACGCCCCGCCGGTATAACCCGTTCATGCACGCCGAATTCATTGGGCTGCACCGCCTCGTCCATTTCGCCACAAACGGCGAAGCGAAAGGCGTCGGGCGGGGTGGTGTCGGGGTTGTCGTAGGGGATGCCGAACGTGCGGCTGCTGGCGACCGGCGACTGGCCGCTGTTTATGCGCCATTGGCGAAAACGCGCGACGCTTTCACCGACCAGGCTGGGCGGCCCTCGGTGTTCGAGCGCGGCTACGCGGGTTTCGGCGAAATCCACGATACGGATTTGCATGGTGATACTCCTGGAAAGGTGTGGAACAACGAATACCGCACTCCAGGCCTGCCAGTTCGGCGCCTTGGCAAACACGCTCGGCGCCATGCCGAAGGCACGCTTGAACGCCCTGGAAAAGGCTTCGGGGCTTTCGAAACCGGCCCCGTATGCGGCTTCCAGTACGGGCGTTGCGGGGGAGGCGACCAATTGGTGCGCCGCGCGTCGAAGCCTCATCAGTTGCACATACCGTGAAACCGGAACGCCCATGTATGCCGTGAACTGCCGATGGAAGTGAAATGCCGAGAAGTTGGCGATGCGGCTCAAGGCATTCACCGACAGGTCACCTTCGAGGTGGCTGTCGATGTAGGCAAGCACGGCTTCGAACCGTTTTGCATAGGTAGGGCTGGGCTGTGAGTCAGTCAACGAACGGAACCTCCGGAAGGTGCGGTGAGCGCTAGCATCCGTTGTTCAGGCATCGTGGTGCCTAGCCGTGATTGCTCTGTTGCGGTTTGGAATCTTAACGTTCAGCGTGGCTGCAGTGTGCGTACCACGGGGCAGCAGAATCGAGATGAACATGCTTCTGCTTCTTGGGCAGGAACGGTGTATCAAGCGTGCCCAACGCTATCGAAACCCAGTCGGCAAACTCACCTTGGGCGCGTGACCAGAACAAGGTCGAGCCGCACTCAACGCAGAACTCCCGCACCACCGTCTGCGAAGACGCATAGGCCTTGATACTGGTGGCGCCGCGAAGAATGCGCAGCATGCTGCGCGGAACGCTGCCGTAAGACGCAAATGCTGCTCCGTGCCCTTTGCGGCACTGGTTGCAATGGCAGTGGCTCACAGCCTTTGGCGGGGTAAGCAGCAGGTAACTGACCGCTGCGCACAAGCAGCTTCCTTGGTATGCCTCTTTCACTGGCGCTTCCGTGCAGGTGGAAAACGCCAGCGTAACCGCCCGGGCCTGATCAGTCGACCGTCGCACGCCTGCTTCGGCGTCAGCACAATATCGATTACGGGCATGCAAAATTATTTTTGTGCCGGTGCATCCAGAACGGCTCTCGATGGGTAGTTCTTATCAGGCAGTCGGTGATTGCCTGACCCATGACCCCCACGGAGTTCGCCCCATGATCATCAAGCCCGCTTTCTCCCTGCTTGCCGCCTGCCTCGTACTCGCGTCTGCACCCGCCCATGCCCAGTCGGGCGTCCCGGACGCAGTCAAGGTACCCGACGGCCACGCCATCATGTTGGAAACCGTCGGTGTCGGTGAGATCACCTACGAATGCCGCGACAAGGCCAGTGCGCCAGGCCAGACGGAGTGGTTCTTCGTCGGCCCCAAGGCGTTGCTCAATGATCGCAGCGGCAAACCTGTAGGTGACTATTTTGGCCCTCCGGCCACCTGGCAGGCCAAGGACGGTTCGAAAGTGACCGGCACCCAGCTTGCCGTCGCCCCGGCGGCCAAAGGCGATATTCCGTATCAGCTGGTCAAAGCCAACCCCGCCGAGGGCAAGGGCGCGATGCAAGGGGTCAGCTACATCCAGCGCCTGGCGACGCGCGGTGGCGTAGCGCCTTCGGTGGACTGCACGGCGCAGAGCAAAGGCGCGCAGCAAGTAGTCAAGTACCAGGCGGACTACGTGTTCTGGTCAGCCAAGTGACGAGGGCTTGAGCGGCACGCCAGCGATTGATCATCTACGCTGCTGGACGTGCCCTAGGCCGGTAAGGCTGGGCACCGTCCAGGTTTCATGATGAAGGAACGACCCCATATTGAATTCGCCCGTTGTTTTATTTGATTTCGAGGGCTGTCTTGCCGCTTGTGCCCAAGGAGACCGCCGCGCCTTGCAGGCGCTCTACGAGCATGAGGGGGCACGTTTGCTGGGCGTCGCACGGCGCATCGCGCGCGACCAGGCGAGCGCGGAGGACATCGTTCACGATGCCTTTGTACGTATCTGGACACGTGCTGCCAGCTATGACCCATCGCGCGGTTCAGCCCGGGGCTGGGTCTACAGCATTACCCGTCACCTGGCGCTGAACTTCGTGCGTGACGGCCGCTGGGAAACCGACCTGGACGAGACAGGCATGATCGCGGCTGTAACCCTGGCCCCGGAGCTGGACGACCTGCAACTGTGGTCAGGCTCGGCGAAAATCTATCGCTGCCTTGAGCAACTGCAACCCGCTCCCCAGCGTTGCATCCTGCATGCGTATGTGGACGGTTGCAGCAATGCCGAAATCGCAACCCTGCTGGGGGCGCCGTTGGGCACCGTGAAGGCATGGATCAAGCGAAGCCTGAAGGCCCTGCGGGAGTGCATGACATGAAGCGTACCCCAGGTGATGACAGCGCCGAGGACTTGGACGACCTGGCAGCCGAGTACGTGCTGGGTACCTTGAGTGGCGAGCAGCGTGCTGCCCTGCAGGACCGGTTGAAAACGGAGCCGGCCGTACGCGCCGCAGTGGATGCCTGGGAGGCGCGCCTGCTCGAACTGACCACGCAGGCTGAACCCGTCACGCCAAGCCGCCGCTTGTGGGGCCGGATCGAGCGCAGCCTTGAAGAGGCTCACCCGTCCGGGCATCCACGCGCTGGCTGGTGGCAGCGGCTTGGACTCTGGCAGGGCTTGAGCGCTGCGGGGTTGGCCGCGAGCTTGCTTCTGGCCTTGGCGCTGTTGACCAAGGCACCGCCTGTAACCACCTACATGGTGGTGCTGGTAGCGCCGTCAGGCCAGGCCCCGGGGTGGGTAGTGCAGGCCAACGATGCGAGCATGATCGAACTGATCCCGCTTGGCGTGGACGATGTGCCCGAAGGCATGACCTTGCAGTTCTGGACCAAGGGGGAGCAGTGGCGCGCACCTGTTTCGCTGGGGTTGGTCAAGCCGGGCGAACAGTACCGCGTGCCGCTGAGGCGCTTGCCTGCGCTTGAGCCTAATCAGCTGTTCGAGCTGACCCTTGAGAAAGCGGGCGGCTCCCCGACCGGTGCGCCAACGGGCCCGGTGAAGTTCATTGGCCGCGCGGTGAAAGTCATATGAGCCCCCGTGGCTGCTTTCGTGCACAAGCGGCTTGACCCTGAAGTGGCTACAACCCTCACGCTGGTAGCCAGTTTCTCTCTACCAGGTATTCATCATGGACAACCGTATTCCTCCGCCGCTGGTCGCTACCCTGTTCGGCCTGTTGGCGTGGTTCGCAGCTCGACACTTGCCGGGAACACTGGAGCTGACTATCGAATGGCGCATTGGCCTGGCGCTGGTGGTATTGCTGGCAGGCGTAGCGGTTTGCCTTGCCGGCGTGCTTTCCTTCCGTCACGCACGTACCACGGTCAACCCGCTGAAGCCTGAAACGGCTTCGGCCTTGGTCAGCTCGGGCGTTTACAGGTACACACGCAACCCCATGTACTTAGGCTTCGCCACAGTGCTGATAGCCTGGTCGATCTTTCTCGCCTGGCCGCCAGCGCTGCTGGGCGTGCTGGGCTTCGTGATCTACATGAACCGCTTCCAGATCGGGCCGGAGGAGCGGGCCCTTGCCAGCCTTTTCGGGCGTGAGTTTACGCAGTACTGCAACCAGGTCAGGCGTTGGCTCTAGGCAACGACACGCCTGCCATATGCCGAACTTTGCCGCTCGGCACTGGCAGCTATGGGTAGTTAGTTGCCGATCGAGAGTGACTGCTTACGAGCTCACCTTATTCAGCATTCATGATCCACTGAACGAGCCGCGCCCGTCCCGAGTCTGGCAGCGAGATCGGCACAGCATGATTTCGAGCGGAGTAACTAGTCTAGGGAATGTGGCTGAATCGTACAGGCGCTGTCCAAGGTCTACGACCAGTTGAGCCGGCAGACGCTCTGGCGGTTGGCAGCAGTTCTCAGTAAAAAGCTCAGATTGAGGCTGCGCAGGGCCGCGCATTGAGCGAGGATATTGCCCACTAAAGCAATCCGGGGCGGGCAATGAGTGATATTAGGGAAGAGGGACAGAAGCCCAGTCTGAAGGACCTGATTCTTGAGCAAAAACCAAGGGATGAAATCGAGCTGGAAGGTCACCAGTTCGAGGTCATGCCGGTTACGGTGGGGCTGATGAAGAAGCTCTCTGCTCCTGATGTACAGGATGTTTTGGATAGAGATGTTGGTCTTCAGGCACTTCAAGAAACGATTAAATGCGGTGGGGAAAGGACCTCTGACGTTCTACTCGACGCGCTGAGTGAAGCTTCGAAGCAGCAGCTTGCTAGGAGCGCTCTTTCCTCTAATGGATTTGTGGGGGGAGGCGGCGATTCTCTTGCTGAACTTGGGGCTGCGCTAAAAAATCGCAAAAACCTGTTTTCCATACCTGAGAGCTTGAACATAGGCAAGACGATGGCCGCCCACTTAGAGGAAATGCAGCGTGCGAGCCGCTCTATCACTAACTTCACAAAGCAAATCCGACCAGAAAGTACTGTCGAGGGCATTAAGTCTCTGGAACGCCCCAGCATTCTGGGTTCATTGGACTTTAGCCACTCGCCTCAAGCCAGATCCGCAGACGCGGCAGAGGCCACACAAGAGCTGATGAAGGACATGTTGACAGCGCAGGGCTCGATGTTGAAACACATGGGCGAGTTGGCTGATTCGCTCATTCAAGTGGCAATTCCTCAGTGGCTCGATCAGATCAAATCGGCGGAGCAGGAGGCGAAAAAGTCAGCAGATCGAGCGAACAAAAGTCTGCTGTGGGCTGTGCTTGCTGTGATCGTGTCTGTCGCCTGTACCGTAGGCACAGCCATTTTTGACTCGGTCCAGTCCGCTGGTGACGAGATTCAGTTCAACCACCGGGCGAATGCTATTGAGTCGTTGATGTTGCAACAAATTGGGCAGAATTCGAAGCTGCTTGAGGTGATGCAGCAAGAGCGCGACGAGCAGTTTGATCAGCTACGCGCGATTCGAGATCAGTTAACGAAGTCGGCGGAGATACAGGAAAGCATTAGCGCGAGCTTGAGCAAAGCGCCGACTACGTCAGTCACGGCGAAAGAGACTGAGCAGGTTCCGCAAAAGAAAGATTAACGACCCTTTCCCGCTTTCGGAGCGATATTTTCAGTAAGTGAAGACATATGCCGAAGACAACCCTCTTTTAACTCGGCCACTGCGCCGAGTTTTAGAGATAGCCCCTGACAAAAAAAATTCGTTTGCGAGCGTCCGCTATGAGTCGATGGCCGCCAGTCTCAGGCAGCGACCTTCGACCCATAGCAGCCCTTCATAGTCGGCTGTTGTTGCCCAGTAAGGGCGTCTGCAACGTCACGGTGAGTAAGGTCTCGTTACGGCCTAACTGGGGCATTTTCGAACCTGCTACGGAATGCATAACCAACAGCGTGGTCTGTAGAACCACTCTGCAAAGGACATGCGCCATGTCGATACGCACCGCACGCTGCTTGCTGGTCTTGCCATTGTTCGCGGGTTGCCAATACCTCCCTCATACCGATTACTTCGTCGCGCCAGAAAACGAGCCCAACCCCGCCTGGGTACGCATCGTCAACTTCACTCAGCATGCCGATATCTACCAGTATGAAAACGGTGTGCGCTCGGGCGGCGTGATCCGCACCGGGCCGCTCCCGTTCATCCATACGCAGGATCAAAACATGCCCAAGGCAGGGCAGGACTTGACGTTCGACTACTTCGAAACACGCGTCAGGCCCGGTATCGAAACGCAGGTGGGGATGTTCTGGGAGGGGCCGCGTACCCAGTCGTGCATGGTCACAACCAGGTTCACGCCCCAGGCAGGGCACTACTATCAGTTCAGGATGACATCAGGTTCGGGCGGTACCTGCACCCTGTACCCGTCGCTGATCGAGCGCGAAAAAGACGGCGCCGGGTGGCGCCTTGTCCCCAACCAGGAAGTGACGTACCCGCACGGCGGACCTACCGCCAAAACCACTTACAGTAACAGCCAGTTCAAGGACCCCGATTACCAGCCTCCGGCGGGTCTGTATCCGGGCATGTAGGGGAGTTGAATGCATGAAGGAAACGCCCGTGCACTTGTTCGCCAAGGTGCGGCAGCCTTGTGAGTACCGTCCCAACGTAACGGCTATCGTGCTGTTCGGTCTTGAGGTCGAGGGAGAAGACGAAGCGCCGGTCTATCTGGAGATTCGGTATATCGATTACCGCCGTCAGCAGATTGAAGGCGACCACCTGATGTTGTCATTGGAGGAGGCCCTTGAGTCCGCGTGTGTCGATTACGGTATTTTACGGACGGATTGGCGTGCGATGAACCAAGCGGAGATCGATCGGATTGACGGGTAGCGGATGACGCTTGTGTGTCTTGTGTGAGGGCAGTGCATGGCCCAAAACGGAGCCTGCACGCCTTGCGAGAAAGGTTCATCGTGCCTGCATGCACGATGAACCTTTTTTGGCTTCCAGCCCCGGTCAGTGCTGCGCGCTATCCACCGCAATGCTTTCGCCGGACACTTCCAGGTACCCGGCGCTGCGGTTGGCAATGGCGTAATGAATCAACCCGCCCAAACCCGCCCCGAAGAACCAGGAGAACTGCGACAGCGTTTCGAACGCCGGCACCAGCGCCAGCACGATGGCGATCAGCGCAGCCGGGATGAACGCCGCGACGGCGCGCAGGTTGACCCCACCGCTGTAGTGGTAGGCGGCCTCCGGGCTTTCGCTGTACAGCTGTGGCAGGTTCACTCGGCTGCGGCGTACCAGGTAGTAGTCGGTGACGATGATGCCGTACAGCGGGCCGAGCAGGGCGCCCAGGCCGCCGAGGAAATACACGATCACCGACGGGCTGTTGTACAGGTGCCAAGGCAGGATCACCACGGCGATAGCGGCGCTGAGCAGGCCTGCGCGGCGGAAGTTCAGCAGGTTCGGCGCCAAGTTGGCGAGTACGTAGGCCGGGGCGACGAAGTTGGCCATGATGTTCACCGCCACGGTGACGATCAGGAAGGCCAGGCAGGCTAGCACCAGGCCGGCGGTGTTGGGGATGGCGGCGACGATTTCGGTCGGGCCCTGCACCAGCTTGCCGTCGATGCTGAACTGCGCGCCGGCGAGCACCACGGCGATCAGCGCGAAGCCGAGCATGTTCACCGGCAGGCCCCAGAAGTTGCCCACGCTGATGGTGCGCCGGTCCGGGCAGTTACGGGTAAAGTCGCAGAAGTTGAGAATCATGGTGCCGTACAGCGAGACCCACAACGCGGCGGCGCCCAGCACCTTCAGCCACATTGTGGCGCCGGTTGGCGCGCTACCGCTTGACCAGGAAATCGACAGGCCGCTGCGCCAGTACATCCAGCCCGCCAGGCAGGCGAAAGCGACGAGGATGATCGGCCCGGTGATGGACTCGAAGCGGCGCACCATCTCCATGCCGTAGGCGAAAATCGCCACCTGCACGCACCAGATACCGAGGAAGGTGACCCAGCCCAGAGTCGACAGGCCGAGGATCGAGTTCTGGTCGTAGGCCTTGAGGTCCGGCGCGATGGCGGTCAGCAGCACGCGCAGCACGACCGAGGCGAGGTAGGTCTGGATGCCGAACCAGGCAATGGCGATCACTGCGCGGATCAGTGCCGGGATCTGCGCCCCATGGATGCCGAAGCTGATGCGGCACATGACAGGGTAGGGCAGGCCGGTCTTCTGGCCCATGTAGCCGGACAGGTTCATCAGGCCGTAGATCACCAGTGCGCCGAGTGCGAAGGCGGCAAGGATCTGCGCGCCGCTCATGCCCAGGGCAAAGAGGCCGATGGCGAAGGAATAGTTGGCGATGTTATGCACATCGTTGGTCCACAGTGCAAACAGGCTGTAGCGCCCCCAGGTGCGATTTGCCGCGCGGGTGGGTGCCAAGTCGGCACTGTACAGGCGCGGGCTCAACGCCAGCGGGCTGGGCCCAGCCGTATCGGCGGGGAGCGCATCGAGCTGGTCAACATCGGAACTTGAAATCGACGCCATCGGGACTCCATGATGGTTGTGTACTTTTATTGTTGGATTTGTATACACACAAGAATCGTACCAACCCATGCGTTTGGCTAGGTCTACCGATTAATAGCCTTCATTCGGCATTTTTAATGGCGTGCGGCGTGCTTTGAAGTGGGAATTTTGTGCACAGTTGCCGTGCGCGGTTGTTACCACCTGCACCAGGTGTGGTCGCGTGCTGACAGGGCGGCGTGGGCCGGCGCGTTGAACGGGTGGCTTTGAGGGTAATGTTCCGACTAAGCTGGCAGCAGGGTGCCATGGGGGGCAAACTGGATGTTGCATGTAACGCTCGGGCTGGGTCTGTTACTCGCCGCTGCCTTGGTCGAAGCGGCGCCTCTGCAGGTGCCCACGCCGGCCGCACTCAGGAGCCAGCTTGAAAGCCTCAAGCCTGGCCAGTTTCTCTGGTACCCGCAGGTTTCGCCGGTGGGGCCGGTGACCGTAGTGGTCAGCCTTACCGAACAACGGGCCTACGTTTATCGCAACGGCATAGCCATTGGTGTCAGCACCGTGAGCAGCGGCAAGGCGGGGCGGGAAACACCCACCGGGGTATTCAGCATTCTGCAGAAAAAGGTCGAGCATAAATCCAGCCTCTACAACAGCGCACCGATGCCCTACATGGAGCGCCTGACGTGGGACGGCATTGCCCTGCACGCAGGCCATCTACCGGGGTACCCCGCCTCGCATGGTTGCGTGCGCCTGCCGATGGACTTTGCCAAGAAGCTTTACGAAGTCACCGGTTTCAGTTCGACCACGGTCATCGTTTCCGATACCAGCAGTGCCCCGGTGGAGGTTTACCACCCCGGCGTGCTGGCGCCTACGGTCAGCGATGGCAAGGCCCAAGGCCCGCTGGTGCTGAGCAACCAGCAGTTCTGGAACGACCCGGACCCGACGGCAGGGCCCCTGTCGATCCTGATCAGCCGCGCCGACTTGCGTGCCTACGTGTATCGCGGTGGGCAGCTGGTTGGCTCGGCGCCAGCACTTTCGCCTGAAGGCAGCCAGCATCGCAGTGGCATGGCCGTGTATTCCCTGTTGCAAAAACCATCCGCCCTGGCGCTCGATGGCGCGCTACCCTTACGGTGGTCGGTGGTGGGCCTGAGCAACCCGGAGTACGGAAGTACGCCCTATGAACAACTGGGCCAGCTGAACATCAACCCGGAATTCCGCCGTCATTTACGCACGGCGATGGACGTCGGCACGATGCTGGTGATCACCGACTGGGCGTCGACCCGGGAAACCCGCACCGAAGGGAAATTCACGGTGATCAGTACCGAAGGCAGTGAAGAATCTAAACCGCTGGTCAAGAAATGATCGGCAATGTTGCAGGAATCAAGCAAAGTACTGGCCTTTGGCTTCAACCAAGCTGATGTCTCGCTTGCAGGGCCTGCCAATCGCAGACAGGTTTTTAACCAGGTATTCCATGTCGATGTTTGAACCCTTGCGGGGAGCTTTCCGGCTCTCAGTGGCCAGTATTGGCCTGTTTTTCGTCAGCGCCTGGCATACCGCCTACGCGCAGGCTCTGCCGAGCGCCGCCGAGCTGCAGCAGTTGGCGCCTAGCGCCAGCCTTTCGACCCTGGCCCTGGCACTTACCGCCTACGCGTGCGCCAGTCACAGCGACGCGAACAAGTTGCTGACGGTGATCGATTACTCCAAGGCCTCGCGTGACAAACGCCTGTGGGTGTTCGACCTGCGCGCCAGAAAGCTGTTGTTCGAGGAGTGGGTCGCCCACGGCAAGAACAGCGGCGCGGATGTGCCGACCACGTTCTCCAACGCGCCGAACAGTTACCAATCTTCAATCGGCCTGTATGAGACCGGTCAGACCTACAGCGGCAAGCACGGCCGCTCGCTGCGCCTGCAAGGGCTGGAGCCGGGGTTCAACGACAACAGCATGTCGCGGGCGATCGTGATGCATGCCGCTGCGTATGCCGACCCCAAGGTCGTGCCCGGCCTCGGGCGCCTGGGGCGTAGCCAGGGCTGCCCTGCGGTTCGGCCGGCGATTGCCGGCAAGCTGATTGAAACGCTGCAACGCGGCAGCTACGTGTTTGCCTATTACCCGCAGCAGAACTGGCTGAAAACATCGCGTTTCCTCAACGCCCAGAGCCGCCCGCTGGCCAACCAGTCGATCGCCAGTAAGTAACAGCATCAATCGTCAGACAAGCACGGCCCTTGTGGGAGCGGCCTTGCGTCGCGTTTAAACAAGACAGTTGCTCCTACAAGGCGGCGCTGCGGCACCTGCACGTTTGGTCAGCCCAGATCACCCTCGATAATCAGCACCTCCCGGCGATAGGCGCGCAGTGCCATCGCCTTCGCTTCTGCATAAGCCGGGTCGTTGTAGCAGGCCTTGGCTTGGGCGTAGCTGTCGAACTCGACAGCCAGTGCGCGTGTACTGGTATGCGATTCCACGAGGGCAGCCGGGTCGAGGGCTTTGAGTTTTGCGCCGTACTTCTCGGCGATAGGCCCCCACAACCGCCCATATTCCTGCTGAGCCTCTGTATCGGTAACAGCGCTTCCCAGAATGATCCAGTAACCCTTCATCAACGACTCCTGTTTTTGTTTGCCTGAATGAGTGTTTCTGCAACTGAAGGCTACCTCAGGGCGCTAGCCAGGAGGAATGCCACAGCCCCTCGTGGCGCCGGAAGCGCGCCCGACGCTGAACAGGCTGGGTAAGGTCCAACCACTCCAGCGCCTGTGGCTTGATGCAGATGATCGCGAAATGTTCGAAACCGTCCTGGCTGCGTGCATAGGCGCTTTCAGGGTTTGCAATGGTTTGCCCCGGCACAGCGCCATGTCGAAACAGCGCCTGGGTCTTGTCGCGCGCCGCCGACCAGCAACGTTGACGCTGCCCGATATCCTCGACCAGGCTGGCCAGCCCCTCCATGCGCACCTGCGTCAGGCCGCAAGGGCTCAATGCGGTCAGTGCAACGCGTGGGTCAGCGGTTATCTGTGCGCATTTGGCCGAGCGCCTGTCGGCATAGAAGTACAACGTGCCAGCACTGGCGTCGACGTCACGCAGCACGACCGTTCTGGAAGCAGGCCAGCCTTGTTCGTCCAGCGTAGAAAGCTGCATGAGCCTGAAGGGGTTACGCGTTGGGCCGACCGGGATGGCCAGCTGCGCCCAGATGAGCTGAAACAGATCGTCGAGCATGCGAGCACCCATGTTGCAGAAGACGAAGGCCGCAACAGCGCGTGCTGCGGCCACGGGCAATCAGACGCTGCGGGTCACGCCGCCATCCACCTTGATGTTCTGCCCGGTGATGTAGGCAGCCCCTTCGCTGGCCAGAAATGCGATGGTGGCGGCCACTTCCTCGCTGGTGCCATAACGTTTGAGCGGCACGCTGTCGCGGCGTTGTTCGGTGCCAGGCAGGCTGTCGATCCAGCCGGGGAGGACGTTGTTGATGCGCACGTTATCCCCGGCAAAATTGTCGGCATAAATCTTGGTGAAGGCGGCCAGGCCCGAGCGGAATACAGCCGATGTCGGGAACAGCTCACTCGGCTCGAACGCCCAGGCGGTGGAAATGTTGATGATCACGCCACCCTTCTGGCGTTGCATGTAAGGCGTCACCAGGCGGGTAGGGCGAATGACATTGAGCAGGTAGGTGTCCATGCCCTTGTGCCAGTCTTCGTCGCTGATCTCCAGGATGGGCGCACGCGGACCATGGCCGGCGCTGTTGACCAGCACGTCGATGCGGCCCCACTTTTCCACCACGGCGTCGACCAGGCGTTTCAGGTCTTCAACCGACTGGTTGCTGCCGGTTACACCAATGCCGCCAAGCTCGGCAGCCAGTGCTTCACCCTTGCCCGAAGAGGAAAGGATGCCAACCTTGAAGCCGTCAGCGGCCAGGCGCCGTGCTGCTGCCGCGCCCATGCCGCTGCCACCGGCCGTGATAATCGCAACTTTTTCTACTGACATGCTGCCTCCAGAACGTGAACTGCTGATTGTTTAGGTGCAATTACCTTAGCAGCAGCCCCGAAGGCGAGGGAGACAGCCAAACTTTACCGTGACAGTAGATTAACTATTGTTAGCCTGTTGCTTGAGCCAGCGTTGGACGATGCCTAGCGACTCCGGCTGCTGCAGCTTTCGTGGCCACACCAGGTAGAACGACTTATCGAGCCTGAGCTGCTGAACGAACACCTGTACCAGCCTGCCCGCAACGATGTCATCGCTGACGAACGCCAGGCTGGCCAAGGCAATGCCCTGACCACTGAGGGCCGCGTCAATGGCCAGTGAAGTCTGATTGAACCGCAGGTTCTTGGCTGTTGGTTGCGTGTGTTGCGGAAACACGGCAGCAAGGTACTGGGGCCAGAAATTATGGGCATCGTGAAGCATGATGAAATCTTGTAGCTGCGCAAAGCTGCTAGGGGCAGTCGTGCCTTCGAACAGCTTAGGGCTGGCCACGGCGACGATGCGCTGCTCCATCAACAGTTCGCTGTTCAGGCCCGCTCCGATTTCGGGCTTGCCATAGCGGACTGCGATATCCACACCATCAGTGCTGAAGTGTGACAGCCGATCTGTGGCCAGCACACGCAGGTCAATCTCCGGGTGGCTTTGCGCAAAGCTGCCCAGCCTGGGAATAAGCCACTTGGAGGCAAAGGTAGGGGTAACGCTGACGGTCAGGTGAGAGGTTTGTGGCCGGAGCAGGCGGGTTGCCTCATCGATCATCGCCAAGGCGCTGCGAATGCTGCCGCTGTAGCCCAGGCCCGCATCGGTCAGCGCCAGGCCCCGGGGCAGGCGCTCGAACAAGCGAAGGTTCAGGTTCGCTTCCAGGCCGCGTATCTGTTGAGCGACTGCCGCCTGGGTCACGCCCAGTTCCTCGGCAGCCAGGCGAAAGTTCAGGTGGCGGGCAACCACTTCAAACACGCGTAGCGCATTAAGCGGGGGCAATTCAGGGAAACCGTTTGGCATGACGAGGGTAGTGGCCGGGCTGGAAAGATTCACCGCCGAGGCTACTCCCTGAGCACCTTTAAAGAAACCCGCGGCACCGCTGCTACTGCACATCCTACGGGCCAAACACTCGGTTCGTTGCTACACAAATTCAGGGTTCGGCTTGACTCGTGAAAATTTTCATGTAATTTTTCATGAAAAATAACTCTAAAAATTTCACGGCAGCCCAATCGATGAAGATGCACGAAGAGGTTGAAGCCCTCGCGATCCTTATTCACGACCTGCGCAAATTCAAGAACCTGACCCTGGGCGAGCTGGCTGAGCGCATCAACCGCTCGGTCGGCTTCCTCTCTCAGGTCGAGCGCGGTGTCTCGCGCCCAACCGTGGCGGACCTCACCGCCATCAGCGAAGCGCTCGGCGTATCGACCGCGTACTTCTACAACCTGAGCAAGCCCCGCAGCATTGGCTGGGTCACGCGCCCCCACGAGCGGCGCACGCTGTACCTGGAGTCGGGCATTACCGATGTGTTGGCTTCGCCCTCCATCGCCGGTGCCTTTGCCATGCTCGACAGCCACCTTGAGCCTGGCGCCACCAGTGGCGAGGCATACCTGAGTGACCGTTCCGAGCAGGGCTGTTTCGTGCTTGAGGGCGAACTCACGGTATGGCTGGACGACGGCGAGGCCGTGACCCTGCAGGCCAACGACTGCTTCCAGGTGCAACCCCACGCGCAGTTCCGTTACGCCAACCTGACGGCAAAACCCACCCGCGTGCTCTGGGTCTTCAATTGAATTCGTTCACCTCACAAGGATAAGAAGATGAGTGTCATCTTTGCGGATCTGCTGGCTGAAGTGCGCTCGTTCCGAGCGGAGCACCCAGACATTCGTTATGTCGACCTGATTGCGCTGGATATCCCCGGGCACTTCTACGGCAAGCGCTACCCCATGGACATGCTGGAAAAGGTCGCCGCCGGCGCGCCGCTGAAGCTGCCGCAGAACTGCGTGCTGCTGGGTACCCAGGGCGGCCTTTACCCAATTGGCGATTACTGCTTTGCCGACGGCGACCCGGATGCCGCCCGGCGCCTGGTGCCGGGTACCCTGAAGCCGGTGCGCTGGGAAAAGGAAGTCATCGCCCAGATGCTCATCACCTCCGACGGCACCGCCAAGCCTATCGAGTTCGAGCCCCGTGAAGTGCTGGCCCGCGTGATTCAGCGCCTGGCCAAGCGTGGCATCCGCCCGGTGGTGGCCTTCGAGCTGGAGTTCTACCTGTTCAACCGCAAGCTCGACAACGGCCTGCCACAGTACCCACGCGACACGGCGACCGACGACGAAGACGACCAGCCGAACATGCACATCGAGCGGTTGTCGCGCTTTTCGTCGGTGCTGCACGAGATGGTCGATGGCGCCAACGAGCAAGGCGTGCCGGCGAACGTCATCACCGCAGAGCTGGGCCCTGGCCAGTTCGAGATCAATTTCTCCCACAGCGACGATGCCCTGAGCGCGGCGGACTGGTCGGCGCTGTTCTGCCGCAGTACCCGCGGTATCGCGATGAAGCACGGCTACCGCGCCAGCTTCATGAGCAAGCCGTATCTGGACGCGCCGGGCAGCGGCATGCATGTGCACGTGAGCCTGTATGACGCTGCCGGCAACAACATCCTGGCGGGTGCCGAGCAGCGCAAGCTGCGCCATGCGGTGGCGGGGTGCCTGGAGCTGCTGCCGCACTGCATGCCGATCTTTGCCCCCAACCACAATGCTTACCGCCGCTATGGCGCCATGGTGAACGCGGCGAGCAAGGCCAGCTGGGGCTTCGAAGACCGTGATGCATGCATTCGCATCCCCGAATCCGACCCGCGCAACCTGCGCATCGAGCACCGCCTTGCTGGCGCCGATGCCAACCCGTACCTGGTGCTGGCGGCCATCCTGACCGGCATGGAGCATGGCCTGGACCGCGGCGTCGAGCCCATCGCCCCGCTGAACGAAAACCGTCAGAGCGGCATCGACTTCCCCAAGGATGCCCTCGGCGCCCTGGCTGCCATGCGTCACCACCCGGTGGTCAACGAAGGCCTGGGCAGTGAATTCGTGATGGTCTATTGCGAAAACAAATACCAGGAGCAACTGGACTTCATGCGCCATATCGATGCCCGCGAATACCGCTGGTTCCTGTAGGTGCCGAAGTTCGAACAGCGACGCTGCACCCTCCCTTTCAACACAACGCGCAATATGGATTTGCCGGAGGAAGATATGCCACGTGTGCCCGTTATCGGCATTACCGCATGCACCAGCATGATCGAGCTGCATGCAACCCAGACCATCAGCGAGAAGTACGCACGCGCGGCAGCCAAGGCGGCGTGTGGGCTGCCCATCGTCATTCCCAGCCTCGGTGAGCTGATGGACAGCGCCGATATTCTCGACGTGGTGGATGGGCTGATCTTCACCGGTTCGCCGTCCAACATCGAGCCGTTTCATTACAACGGCCCAGCCAGTGCAGCGGGCACCCATCACGACCCGCTGCGTGATGCCACGACGTTGCCGCTGATGCGTGCGGCCATCGCCGCCGGCGTACCGGTGCTGGGCATTTGCCGTGGCTTCCAGGAAATGAACGTGGCACTGGGCGGCACCTTGCACCAGAAGGTTCATGAAACCGGTGTGTTCATGGACCACCGCGAAGGCAAGGGTGAGCCCATCGACAAGCAATACGGGCCGCGTCACACCATGCATGTTGAGCCCGGCGGCCTGCTCGACCGCATGGGCTTGCCGGCAATCTTCGACGTCAATTCCATCCATGGCCAGGGCATCGATGTTTTGGCCCCGGGGCTACGGGTGGAAGCGCTGGCACCCGATGGCCTGGTGGAAGCGATTTCGGTCGAGAACGGCAAGGGGTTTGCCTTGGCCGTGCAATGGCACCCCGAGTTCCAGGTCATGGACAACCCGCATTACCTGACCATCTTCCAGTCCTTTGGCAAGGCCTGCCGGCAGCGCTCGGTACTGCGCCAGAGGCTGTTGCTGTCGGCCTGAACACCGACCGTTCCCAACTATGAAAAGTACCCGCGCAGCCTGGCTGCGCAACTTGATGGAGTAGAAGTCAATGAGTGAAAAGAATTCGCAGACCCTTGCCTGGCAATCGATGAGCCGCGACCACCACCTGGCCCCGTTCAGCGATGTCAAACAGCTGGCCGAGAAAGGCCCGCGCATCATCACCTCGGCCAAGGGCGTGTACCTGTGGGACAGCGAAGGCAACAAGATTCTCGATGGCATGGCGGGCCTGTGGTGCGTGGCAGTCGGCTATGGCCGTGACGAGTTGGCCGAGGTTGCCAGCCGGCAGATGAAGCAGCTGCCTTACTACAACCTGTTCTTCCAGACCGCGCACCCGCCTGCGCTGGAGCTGGCCAAGGCAATCGCCGACGTGGCACCGCAAGGCATGAACCATGTGTTCTTTACCGGCTCCGGCTCCGAAGGCAACGACACCGTGCTGCGCATGGTCCGCCACTACTGGGCGCTGAAGGGCAAGAAGAACAAGAACGTCATCATTGGCCGCATCAACGGTTATCACGGCTCTACCGTAGCCGGCGCAGCCCTGGGCGGCATGAGCGGCATGCACCAGCAGGGCGGGGTGATCCCGGATATCGTGCACATTCCGCAGCCGTACTGGTTCGGCGAGGGCGGTGACATGACCGAGGCGGACTTCGGCGTGTGGGCGGCCGAGCAGCTGGAAAAAAAGATTCTAGAAGTTGGCGTGGACAATGTTGCCGCCTTCATCGCCGAACCCATCCAGGGCGCCGGTGGCGTGATCATTCCACCGCAAACCTACTGGCCGAAGGTCAAGGAAATCCTGGCCAGGTACGACATCCTCTTTGTCGCCGACGAAGTGATTTGCGGTTTCGGCCGTACCGGTGAGTGGTTCGGTAGCAACTACTACGACCTCAAGCCCGACCTGATGACCATCGCCAAGGGCCTGACCTCCGGTTACATCCCCATGGGCGGGGTGATCGTGCGTGACGAAGTGGCCAAGGTGATCAGCGAAGGCGGCGACTTCAACCATGGCTTTACCTATTCCGGCCACCCGGTGGCGGCGGCGGTGGGCCTGGAGAACCTGCGCATCCTGCGTGATGAGCAGATCATCCAGCAGGTGCACGATAAAACCGCGCCATACCTGCAACAACGCCTGCGCGAACTGGCCGACCACCCACTCGTCGGCGAAGTGCGCGGCCTGGGCATGCTCGGCGCAATCGAGCTGGTGAAAGACAAGGCCACCCGCGCCCGTTACGAAGGCAAAGGTGTCGGCATGATCTGCCGCCAGCACTGCTTCGACAACGGCCTGATCATGCGCGCCGTGGGCGACACCATGATCATTGCGCCACCGTTGGTGATCAGCATCGAGGAGATCGACGAGCTGGTGGAAAAAGCCCGCAAGTGCCTGGACCTGACTTACGAGGCTGTCCGCTAAGGGCAAAGCCCGCCTTCCAACCCTGGCGCGGTCGTTGTAGGAGCGGCCTTGTGTCGCGATAGGGCTGCGCAGCAGCCCCGGGATCTGAGCGTGGATGCATCAATTGCCGGGGCTGCTGCGCAGCCCTATCGCGACACAAGGCCGCTCCTACAAGGGGCCGTGTCAGCTGCTGTGTGAAGCATTTTGCTTTGCGAGTCGAATCATGTACTTTTCAGGGCATTAATTTCCCGTCCGAAAGTCGCGATTCAACTATGAAAGTGCACGAAGAAATCGAAGGCCTGGCAGTACTGATTCGCGACCTGCGCAAGTTCAAAGGCCTGACGCTGGGCGAGCTGGCTCAGCGTATCGGCCGTTCAGTGGGTTTTCTGTCCCAGGTCGAACGGGGCGTCTCGCGCCCGACCGTGGCCGACCTCACAGCCATCAGCGAAGAGCTCGGCGTCTCGACCGCCTACTTTTACAAGCTGGACAAGCCCCGCGAGCTCGACTGGGTCACCCGCCCGCACGAGCGGCGCACGCTTCACCTGGCCGGTGGCATTACCGATGTGCTGGCATCCCCCACGATAACGGGCGCGTTCTCCATGCTCGACAGCCACCTGGAGCCGGGGGCCAGCAGTGGCGAAGAGTACCTGGACGACAGCTCGGAGCAGGGTTGCTTTGTGCTTGAAGGCGAGCTGACGGTGTGGCTGGGTGGCGGCGAGCCGGTCACGCTGCGTGCCAGCGACAGTTTTCAGCTGCAACCCCACGCCAGTTTTCGTTACGCCAACCTCACCGACAAACCCACCCGCGTGCTTTGGGTGTTCAGTTAAAAGCGCACGGGCTTAGGTTGGTCGTCGCTTACCTTCAGATCAGCAATCCTGGATTTACCCTGTTTCCGCTGGCCACGCACACTGCGCGCCTGGTCCAACTATTCAGGGTTTCTCATGCATTTTCAGGATGAACACACGATGGCCGTGTCAAAGCCCCTGTTCAGCGTGTTCTGTTTTGCCAGCTACCTGTTGTCGCTGTCATATGGCTCGACCTTCCTGCTGGCATTGCTGGTGGGGGTGCATGGTGGCAACGAACAGGATGCCGGCCGTGTGATTTCAGCCGCCATGCTGAGTACATTTGCTGCCGTGCTGGTGTCCGGGCATTTGTCGGACCGCCTCGGTGCCGCCCGCTCGATTGCGCTGTGCGGCCTGGCGCTGGTCATTGCAAATATCGGGTTCGCCGTGAGTGCCAGCCACCAGCACCTGCTGATGATGTTCGGCTTGCTGCTGGGCGTGGGTTGGGGCGTTTTCTACACCTTGGGCCCGATAATCGTGGCCATGATCGTGCCGCCGGCACAGCGCTCGCGGTACTTTGCGCTGCTCTCGGGCAGCATGATGAGCGGCATCGGCTCGGCGCCCCTGCTCGGGCGCCTGGCAAGCCAGATGGGCCTGCCGGTGACTGCAACGTTTTATGTGGCAGCGCTGGCCAGCCTGATCGGCGTGGCCCTGTTCTGGCGTATGGCGAAACCGTTGGGCCAACTACCTGACCGGTTTAATGCTGCTGTCTCCAGGCTGTCGTGGCAGGCCACACAAAAAGTCCTGGGCTCAAAGGCCCTGTTCCCGATCCTCATGGTTGGCCTGGGTGGTGCCATCTTTGGCGGGCTGTCGAGTTTTCAAACGAGCTATGCCCACGAAAAAGCGCTCGATTACTCGCTGTTTTTTGTCGGCTTCATGAGCGCTGCCATTGCTGGGCGCATGTTTGTAGCCGGGCTGGTGGTAAAGCGCGACCCCTATCGGATGTCGTGCTTGCTGTCGGGGTTGATCGTGGTATCCCTGCTGATGTTCAAGTTCGTTGTGGCCGGTAGCCTTGGGTACCTTCTGGCGGCGATTGTGCTGGGTATCGGTTATGGCCTGACCTATTCGGTGATCAACGGCCTTGCAGCGAACGAGGCGCCAGAAGGCACCACTACCCAGTCCCTGCTTTTGTTCAGCCTTTCGTATTTTGTCGGTGTATTCGGGTTTCCGTTCCTGGCCGGCAAAATCATCATCGATAACGGGTTATCGATGATGCTGCTGATTCTCCTGGGGATATCCTTGCTCAACTGGTCGATTACGCTTGGGCGGCTGGTTTGGCGCAAGGCCAATGTACGCAACGCCATGGCGTAGATTTCACTCAACCAAGGCAAGCCATGGCCAGCGTTCCCGGTAGCTGGCGGCTTTTGCCCTGAATAAATCTGGGCGGGGGTTCAGTTCGTTCATCCTCAGCAGGTTGTTCTGCAAATCTTCCAGGCCATGCGTGCTGTAGAGCACACCTGTATGCACGTCAACGCCCAGGCAGGTCGAGCGGATCAGGTACCGGTCGATGCCATCCGTGACCTTGAGCAACGGTGTGTAAGCGCCGCCGAACTTCGCGTGGTACCACAAGTGAACGCGGGCCTGGTTGCGCACCTCCACGTTCACACCCAAGTGTGCGCACGCCTGCTGAACCCTTGTGATGACCCGGTCCTCTGCCTCCCAGGACAGGTCAGCGTCGAAATAGGCGATGTCATAGTCCTTGATGCCCCAGCCGGCAGGCAGCCCTGCGCGGTGGTTCCAGAACGTCTGGAACAGGGCGCCTGCCACCAACATGCAGTGGGGGATTTCCAGCGTTGCCAGCTGCGCCAGGAGCGCCCGGTTTACCGGGTTCTCGCGGATGATCGCCAGTACCTGCTCGTCAGTCAGTGAATGCATGGGTACCGTCCTTGATGGTTGCATTGCAGGGCTGAGCTTACCTTAAAGCGCCGGGGCAGGCGGCCTGCCACAAAGGCCATGAAAGCGTTGGTTACATTGCTCTACGCCGGCCTCTAGTAGATCGGACCATAGTGCATACGTGTTCCGGATCACTGCCTGAGTAAGCTGGGGTGCCATTGGTCGCCTCGGCCTCACAAGCGCTAGATTTGATCCGGGTTTTGTACGATTATTTTCGTATCAACAGGGATGAATGATGAAGATCGGCTTCAGGGAGGCCCAGCGCGCAGTGATCGAGGCGCTTGAATCAGGGGAGTACCAACATGTTTCACGGGGTGATATCGATCTCAAGAACCTGCTGGCTACTGGGGAGGTGTCAGCTTGCGAGGTCGCCGAGGTCGTTCGCTCATGCCGGGGCATGCACCACGCAAGCAGCCCTCATCACGCTGTCGCGGCAATCGAGGTGCATGTACTCAAACGGGATGGCTGGTACATCAAGTTCTTTTTTATCGAGCCAGACACCTGGTTCATAAGCGTTCACCAGTGAGTACCCAGATCATGAAGATTCTGTTCGAAGGGGATAGCGGAAAAGCACTGTGCGAGCACTGCCAGGCAGTGGTGCCCACTCGCTATACCCGCCGGGATGTGCCTTTCAGCGATGGAAAGGGGGTGGCCAGGGATATTCTGGTGGGGGTGTGTACCCTTTGCGATGGCGTGGTCGCGCTTCCACCGCAGTCCACGCCAGCCATTCACGAGGCGCGCAAGCAGCAACTCAAATCTATCGAGGCGCGTTTGCCGGCGGTTTACCTGGATGTGCTGGATGCGGCCATGCATGCGGTCAGTCGCGAGGCGGGGGCCAATCTGCGCAAGTTGTTTCTTGCGTACTATTTCCAGCAATTGGCGCAGGTGCAGCAGGGTGGGCAATTGCAGGCTGCGCATCAAACGTTCGTCCAGGCGCTGGATGAACAGCGAGAGCAGCGTGGGCTCGCGCGCTCCAGTGCTACGCGACGGTTGTCGATGAAGGTCAACCCGCACATGGCGCAGGACATGCTTGCGCTGCAACAACAAACAGGGGTGAACCAGACCGAGTTGTTGAAGGCTGTGATCGCTCTCATCCAGGCGGATGTACTGGAGGCCCGGGACGAGGAAGTGATTCTGGCCCTGCAGCGGCTGGCGCGGTTGGCTCTTTGATGGGCACTCTGATCCAGGCCACCGAATACGTACTCTGTGCCTTTTCCGTAGGCCATCACGCCATCTCAACGCTATCCAAGTCTCCAATCGGTGCTGGTCTGGGCCTCGCACTTTCTGTGCGACATGGCCAAGGCCTTGATGGATGACGCTCACATGGGCATGCGCAAAAACCGGTGAGTTAGCAGCAAGCGGCGATGTTGCGCAGGCAACAGCAATTCGACAGCGTGTTTGACCACATGCAGCCAACATCGCCGGCCCCTATCGCTAACGCGTTGAAAGTAAAGCAACTCAGCCGTTGGCACAGTTGCTGCTCCTGTCTCCTTGAACCCCCAAGGACTCTCAAGGAGCCACCCCATGAGCCACACCCCGATCAAGTTCGCCTACTGGGTACCCAACGTCAGCGGTGGCCTGGTGGTCAGCACCATCGAGCAGCGCACCAGCTGGGACATCGACTACAACCGCAAACTTGCGCAAATCGCCGAAAAGTCAGGCTTCGACTACGCCCTGTCGCAAATCCGCTTTACCGCTGGCTACGGCGCCGACAACCAGCACGAGTCGGTCACCATCAGCCACGCACTGCTGGCTGCAACCGAAAAACTCAAGGTTATCGCGGCCATCCTGCCAGGGCCGTGGAACCCGACGCTGGCGGCCAAGCAGCTGGCCAGCATCGACCAGTTCACCAATGGCCGCATCGCCATCAACGTGGTTTCGGGCTGGTTCAAGGGTGAATTCCATGCGGTCGGTGAGCCGTGGCTGGACCACGATGAGCGCTATCGCCGTTCCGAGGAATTCATCCGTGCGCTGAAGGGCATCTGGACCCAAGACAACTTCACCTTCAACGGCGACTTCTATCGCTTTCGTAACTACAACCTCAAACCCAAACCGCTGCAGCAACCGCACCCCGAGATCTTCCAGGGCGGCAGTTCGCGTGCGGCGCGGGACATGGCCGCGCGGGTGTCGGACTGGTACTTCACCAACGGCAACAGCGTGGAAGGGATCAAGGCCCAGGTCGATGACATCCGCGCCAAGGCTGCAGCCAACGGCCACGCGGTCAAGGTTGGGGTGAATGCCTTCATCATTGCCCGCGACACCGAGGAAGAGGCGCGCGCGTTGTTGCAGGAGATCATCGACAAGGCCAACCCCGAGGCGGTGCGGGCGTTCGGCCAGGAGGTAAAGCACGCCGGGGCTGCCAGCCCCGAGGGCGAGGGCAACTGGGCGAAATCCAGCTTCGAGGACCTGGTGCAGTACAACGATGGTTTCAAGACCAACCTGATTGGCACGCCACGGCAAATTGCCGAGCGCATCGTTGCGCTGAAGGCTGTAGGGGTGGATCTGATCCTGTCCGGCTTCCTGCATTTCCAGGAGGAAGTGGCGTACTTCGGCGAGCACGTGTTGCCGCTGGTACGTGAGTTGGAAGCCGGGCGAAGCACGGAAAAAGCGGTTGCCTGAGGCCTGCCGGGGCTGCGCAGCAGCCCCTTGGGCCTTCAAGGTTCTGCGCTGTGGCTGGAGCCTCCACATTCCTGTGGGGCTGGCTTGCCGGCGATGGGCTGCGCAGCAGCCCTTTGGGCCCTTCAATACCGCTGCAGATGTTCGGCAAACGTCGCCCCGTGATACCGCTCACGGAACAACCCGCGCTCCACCAGCCGCGGCACCACCTCATCCAGAAAGCTGTACACCGAGCCAAACGAGCCCCCCGGCGCGGCGATAAAACCATCCATCACCCCCGCCTCGGCCCAGTCGGCAATTTCCGCAACGGCGTCATCGACCGTGCCAATCACTTGCCAGTGCGCCGCCGAGAGTACTTCCGGGCGCATCAGCAGTTCTTCCGGCAGCAGCGACTCACGCTCGATCAAGCGCCGTAGCAGGCTCACATGGGTCCGGCTGGCGCCGGGCAGCAACTGTAGCGGCGGCAAGTCGGCTGCATGAATACGCCGGTCGCTCGGCCAGTTGGCCAGGTCGATGCCGATCATCTTCTCGATGGCGGCGTACTTGCGTGCCTTGTCTACCCGGGCGTGGGTGTCCATGAACAGTTCGCGTGCCTGCTGGCGGGTGGGTGCCAGGTACAGGCTCAGGCCGGGCAGCAGGCGAACATCGTCGGCCTGGCGGCCATGCTTTTGCGCGCGCCGGGATAGATCCCGGCGCAGGTCTGCAGCCGCGGCCTGGTCGGGAGTAGGGGCAAAGACGATGTCGGCGACGCGGGCCGCGAAGTCACGACCGCTGTCGGATGCGCCGGCCTGGATCAACGGAATGCGTGCGCCCTGCTCGGGCAGGTTCAGCGGGCCCTGTACCTGCAGGAAGTCGCCTTGGTGGTTGATTGGCTGAACCTGCGCCGGGTCGGCGTAAACACCGTTTTCACGGTCGATGCACAGCGCCTGTTGCGGGAAGCTGCGCCATAGCCGCTGCACCACCTCGGTGAACTCGGCAGCGCGGGCGTAGCGTTCTTCGGCGCTGGGCATGGCCGTCAGGCCGAAGTTCTCGTGGCCTTGCAGGGCAGTGACAATGTTCCAGCCAACCCGGCCTTGGCTTAGCCAGTTAAGCGACTGCAACTGGCGTGCGACCAGGTAGGGTGGGAAAAAGGTGGTCGAAACGGTCGACACCAGGCCGATGCGGCTGGTCTCGCGGGTGAGCGCGGCCAGCAGCACGGTGGGGTCGAGGCTGGTGAAGCCCGAGCCGCTTTCCAGGGCGTCGGCCACTACGCAACTGACGTCGGGGCGGAACACGAAGTCCAGGTGCGCGGCTTCGGCGCGGCGCGCGATGTCCATGGCGAAGTCGCTGCCGAACAGCGTTTCGACGCGGCTGTCGGCACGCCGCCAACCCTCGCCGCTGAGCCAGGTGGGGGCGAGCGACATGCCGATGTGCAGGCCTTTTTTGAATGTCATCAGGGTCTCCGGTTGCTACTTATCGAAGGTACGCAGTTGCTTTGTGTAGGAGCGGCCTTGTGTCGCGATCGGGCTGCAAAGCAGCCCCGGCAATTTTGCAGGTTGGCTGAAATCCTGGGGCTGCTTCGCAGCCCGATCGCGACACAAGGCCGCTCCTACAAAGACAGCGCAAGGCTCAGAAGGCACCTTTGATGCCGACACCCACGGTGCGTGGCTCGGTCATGCTTGCCTCGATGCCGCCGATGCCCCGGTTGGTCTGCATATAGGTCGGGGTGCGCTCGTCGAACACGTTCTTCACGTAGGTGTACACCTGCACCTGGTCGTTGAAGCGGTAGCTCATGCGCGCGTCGGCCACGGTGTAGCCGTCGATGGCATAGCTCTTGGTGTTGGCCACGTCCGAGTAGTAGCCGTCGATATGGCGCACCTGGGCATTGAAGTTAAGGCGGTCGGTGATGTCCCAGCTCGGGCCGAAGCTGACGGTGTAGCCGGGCGAACGGGCAAATTCGTTGCCGGCGTAACGGCTGTTGGCGTCGATGTCGGCGATGCGGGTTTGCAGGGCACCGGCGCTGGCCTTGAGGGTAAGGTTGTCCAGCACCCGGTAGTCCGCCGACAGCTCGAAACCATAGGCATGGGCCTTTTCGGCGTTGATGGTGTAGGACTGGGTCAGGCCGGAGGCCAGCACCACCGGGATGTTGTACTGGGCATCCTGCATATCCATGTAGAACAGGTTGGCGTTCAGGTGCAGGCGGTCGTCCAGCAGGCTGGCGCGGGCGAACAGTTCGTAGTTCCACATGCGCTCATCGTCGAATTCCTCGAAGCGCTTGCTGCTCAGGTTCAGCGACACGCCGCCCGGGTTGTAGCCGCGGCTGACCATGCCGCCGACGGTCCATTGCGGGGTCAGGGCGTAGGCCAGCGACACTTTGGGCAGAAGCGCGGTAAAGGTCTTGTCGTAGTCCAGCCCGTTGGCGGCGAACGGCGAGGTACCGCTGCGCTGGATCTTGTCCTGCTGCAGGCGCAGGGCGGTGGTGAGCGTCCAGCGGTCATTCAGGCGGTAGCTGACTTCGCCAAACACGCCAAGGTTGCGCTTGGTGTCGTCGAAGTCCGAGAGGCCGCCGTAATACAGAAGTTCGTCCGAATCGGTGCGCGCCAGGTACAGGCCGGCCATACCGCTGAGGGTGTCCTGCTGTTCGCCAAAGGTGATGCGGCTTTCGTTGGAAAAGTTCTTCTGGCGAATATCGGCATCGCCGCCGTTTGCCACGCCGATGACCCGGTGCACGTTGGACAGCGAGTACTGGGTCTGGTTGAACAGCTTGATGCCGTTGTCCAGTTCGTAATCCACGTCGACGATGTGCGTGTTGCTCTGCTGGTGCCAGCTGGGCATGGTGGCGCCGGTGTGGTTCAGGTCGTGGAATGGGCGTGAGGCCGCTTCCTGGGTGGGGCGGTTGGAGTCACCGTGGGCAAAGGTGTACTTCAGGCCCAGGCCGGGTACCGCCTCGGGCAGCCACAGCAGTTTGCCGCGCAGGTTCAGGGCGCGGAAGTCCTGGTCGGTGTTGTGGCTGGCAAACGCGGGGTTGGTGTAGTCGATGAACGTGTCGCGTGCCGAGTAGTCCAGCGCCAGGCGGCCAGCGAGGTTGTCGGTGAGCGGCCCGGACACTGCCAGCGAGGTGCGCCGCGAATGGTAGCTGCCGATCTCGGCCTGGTAGGCCGCCTCGGGGGTGAAGGTCGGGTCCTTGGTCTTGACCACGATGGCCCCGGCAATGGCGTTGGCACCCTGGCTGGTGGTTTGCGGGCCGCGATACACCTCGATGCTGTCCACGTCCCACACCGACGGCGCGCCAAAGTACATCTCGTTGTAGTTCAGGTAGTGCCCATCGAGGTTGATGGTGGCCCGCGGCACGGTGCCGCCCCAGAACACGTTGGCGCCGTTGTTCGGGCCCTGGGTGTCCTGGCCGCGAATGATCGGCGCGCCCACCGAGTCGGTGTAGATCACGTTGGGCACGTCGTTGAGCACTTCGTGCACCGAGGCGTTTCCGGTC
Source organism: Pseudomonas sp. MM223 (assembly GCA_947090765.1). Taxonomy (NCBI): domain Bacteria; kingdom Pseudomonadati; phylum Pseudomonadota; class Gammaproteobacteria; order Pseudomonadales; family Pseudomonadaceae; genus Pseudomonas; species Pseudomonas sp. MM223. Next base: position 2,206,759 of record OX352322.1, read on the forward strand.
TTGAGGCTGTCGATTTCGCTGGCGCTTTTCACCGATACCGAAGAAGCGGTGTTGCGCAGGTCACGTTCGACCTTTTCGCCGCTGACCAGCACCGGGCTGAGGACCAGCTGCGAGCTGCCGACAGTGGGGGCTTGCTCGGCCAGGGCGTGGGGTGCAGCAAGCAGGGTAGACAGGGTCAGCACACCGAATCCATGGCTGATCGAGCGTTGCGCAGGGTACTTCAAGACAACCTCCAAATGAGAACGATCCTCGTTTGCGGCGCAAGGTATCACGGTGCCATTGCATTCCGCAATAAAGAATCTATTCCTCGAAGTGGTATGGTGTGTCTGCATTTGCCAGCACCCCGCGCCAGGCCGGGGTTGCTGGCGGTATGATAGGCAGCCGCGTTAACCGGCCACCGTGATGGCGCCTGGCCGGATAATCAGAAATGAGGAGATAGCCCCGTTGAACACTTTGCAGTCCCCCGCCGACACGGAGCCGGAGAGCCCGGGCGAGAAGCGTTCCGGCACCATCCAGTCGGTGTCGATCGCTGCGCGGTTCCTGAACGTGCTGGCCAATGCGGAGAACGAACTGAGCCTGGGTGAGGTGGCCCGGCGTACCGGTACCGGCGGTTCCACGGCGCACCGCTACCTGCAAAGCCTGGTGAAGGAGGGGCTGGCCAAGCAGGACCCGGCCAGTGCGTTGTACGACCTGGGCCCGGCCGCGCTCAGCATCGGCATCGGCGCCCTCAAGCGTGTGGATGCCGTGGAAATTGCCGCCCAGCACATGAAGGGGCTGGCCCAGCGGCATGCTGCCAGCGGTGGGGTGGCGATCTGGACCGACCGTGGCCCGACCCTGGTGCGTTGGTACCGCAGCGCCTACTTCTCGATCAACCCGTTGGCATTGGGCGATATCCTGCCCATCGACAACACCGCCTGTGGGCTGATCTTCCAGGCGTTTCTGCCCAAGGCCACCATTGATGCCGCCCGCAAGTTGCAGCCGGCGCATTTTCGCGGCACCGCGCCCAGCGCCAAGGTGCTGGAGCAGATCCGCCAGCATTGCTGGGCCGAACTGACCAGCCACCTGTTGTCCAGCGTGACTGGTCAGGCGGCGCCAGTGTTTGATGCGCAGCAGGAAATTGTGTGCGTGATGACCACGGTGACCGACCTCGGGCAGCTGCGTGCGCCGGAAGACCGCCAGGCGCTGTTCCATGAAGCAGGGCAGGTCAACCAGGCTACCGGTGGGCGTATGTTGGGTGCGCCGGCGCCGGTGTTACCGGAGTAAGCCTACCCAAAGCCATTGGGGCTGCTGCGCAGCCATCGCCGGCAAGCCAGCTCCGACAGGGACCGCATAGTGCTGAAGGCTTGCGCAGTACCTGTGGGGCTGGCTTGCCGGCGATGGGCCGCACAGCGGCCCTGATGAATACAGCCTTAACGGTCTTCACTGCGCCCACGCGGCACCAGCATCGGCGTACCGCTCACCGGGTCGTCAATCACCAGCCCCGACAACCCGAACACCTGCTGCACCAGCGCCTCGGTAAAAATCTGCGCTGGTGCACCCTGGGCAACGATGGCCCCATCGCGCATGGCCACCAGGTGGCTGGCGTAGCGGCAGGCCTGGTTCAGGTCGTGCAACACCGCCACGATGGTGCGGCCCTGGCGGTTCAGGTCGCGCAGCAACTCCAGCAGTTCGAACTGGTGGGCGATATCCAGGTAGGTGGTGGGCTCGTCCAGCAACAGCAGCGGGGTGTCCTGCGCCAGCACCATGGCAATCCACACACGCTGGCGCTGGCCGCCAGACAACGCCTGCAGTGGCCGTTCGGCAATGCCTTCGATGCCGGTCGCGCGCATCGCCCGCTGTACCGCCTGCTCATCCTCGACCGACCACTGTTGCCACAGGCGCTGGTGCGGGTAGCGCCCGCGCGCGACCAGTTCGGCCACGCGAATGCCGTCCGGTGCGTTGGCGCTCTGTGGCAGTAGGGCCAGGCGCCGGGCCACGTCCTTGGCGGGGCGCAACTGGATGTCCTGGCCATCGAGCAGCACCTGGCCGCAACTGGGTGCCAGTAGCCGCGACAACGCTGCCAGCAGGGTCGACTTGCCGCAGGCGTTGGGGCCGACGATTACGGTGAAGGCGCCATCGGGGATGTCCAGCGACAGGTCGTGCGACAGCGTTCGGTTATCGCGGCGCAGGGTCAGTGCGCGGGCTTGCAGGCGAGGGCTCATGGTCGGTCCTTGGCAATGCTTAATTTGCGGAACGTATTCTACATGATGGAATTATCTGCATGAGAAGTATTATCATGCGCAGCTGACTACCACCAAGGCGAAGCCCATCGATGAAGCGTTTTCGAGTTTGTGCAGCACTGGCCGCCGTCGCCCTGACGCTGGCTGGCGTAACCCCGACTGCTGCGGCCGCGCCGGCGCGCATCGTCTCCACCACCCCAAGCGTCACCGGCATCCTGCTGGCCATGCAGGCACCGTTGGTGGCCAGCGCCGCCGCCACGCCCAGCCGCCTGACCGATGGCAAGGGTTTCTTCTCGCAATGGGCAACCGTGGCCGACCAACGTGATGTGCAGGTGCTGTACCGCAACCTGCAGTTCGATATCGAGGCCGTGGTGGCCAGCGCGCCGGACTTGCTGGTGGTGTCTGCCACCGGGGCCGACAGTGCTGCGCCGCATTTGGCCGAACTGAAGGCCCAAGGCGTGCCGACGCTGGTGGTGAACTACTCCAACCAGTCCTGGCAGGAACTGGCCACCGAACTGGGCGCACGCACCGGGCTGCAACAGCAGGCCAAGGCCGTTATCCAGCAGTTCGACGACTACACCCGCGAAACGGCAGCCCACCTGCAACCTTCGCCAAGGCCGGTGGTGCTGATTGGCTACAACATCGGTGGCAGTTATTCCATCGGCCGTGCCATCAGCCCGCAAGCCCGGCTGCTGACGGCGCTCGGCTTCCAGGTGCGCGAACTGCCCGAAGCCATGGCGGGGCAGGTGATTCGCGCCACCGAGTTCCAGTTCATTTCCCGCGAGAACCTGGCCGCCGCCATCGGTGATGCCGATGTGTTCCTGCTCAGCGCCGACGATAAAGACGCCCAGGCCTTCCTCAGCGACCCGGTACTGGCCAACCTGCCTGCGGTGCAGCACAAACGCGTGTACCCGTTGGGGCCCAGTTCGTTCCGCATCGACTACTATTCCGGGCGGCAGATGCTCGATACTGTCGCCGGCTACTTCCGCTGATCATGGCTGGCCAAACCTTGCGCCCTGCGCTGCTGGCAGGGTTGTTGTTGCTGTTGGTGGCAGCGCTGGCGAGCCTGCTGATCGGCTCACACCCGATTGCCTTCGGGGTGGTGTTCGATGCCCTCTACCAGCCCGACTTGCATAACGATGAGCACCTGATCGTGCGCGAGTTGCGTGTGCCACGCACGCTGGTGGCGTTGCTGGCGGGTCTGGCGCTGGGGGCGGCGGGCACCGTGATGCAGGCGTTGACGCGCAACCCGTTGGCCGAGCCCGGGCTGCTGGGCGTCAATGCTGGCGCCGCGCTGGCGGTAATCCTCGGCGTCGCGATGTTTGGCCTGACCCAGGTCAGCCAGTACATCCCATTGGCCTTCCTGGGGGCGGGTATCGCCGGGGTAGCCGTGTTCCTGCTTGGCCAGGCAGGGTCTGCCGACAGCAACCCGGTACGCCTGGTACTGGCCGGGGCGGGGCTTAGCATGTTGCTGGCCTCGCTCACGGCGATCGTGGTGCTCAATACCCCGCCACAGGTCTACGACCATTTCCGCAACTGGGCGGCAGGTTCTTTGGCTGGCAGCAGCACGGCTGCGTTGCCGTTGCCAACCTTGGCCATTGCCTTGGGGCTGGCCCTGGCGGCCGCTTTGATGCCACAGCTCAATGCCTTGGCCCTAGGCCGTGATCTGGGCCGGGCGCTGGGCGTGAATGTGCGCATGACCTGGGCGTTGGCCTGCGTTGCGCTGATGCTGCTGGCCGGCAGCGCTAGCGCCATTGCAGGGCCGATCGGCTTCGTCGGGCTGGTGGCGCCCCACCTGGCACGCTTGCTGGTGGGGCCGGACTACCGGCGCATGTTGCCGTATGCCGCGCTGATCGGCGCCCTGTTGTTGCTGGGCGCCGACCTGCTTGGCCGTGTGCTGGCAGCACCGGCGGAGCTGGCCGCCGGGACCTTGGCGCTGTTGTTGGGCGGGCCGGCCTTTATCGTACTGATCGGCAGGTTTCGCTTATGTCAGCTGTGAATGGATTGCGCGCATTCAGGTGTGGGCCTGTGAGCCTGCGTTTCAGCCCTCGGGCGGCGCTGGTCGGCGGCGCACTGGTGCTGCTGGTGGCAGGCCTGGCGGTGCTGCTACTGGGAACGGGTAGCCTGCCGATTCGTGCAAGCCAGGTATTGGCCAGCCTGTTGGGGCAGGGTGACAACGCGATGGTGGAGCGCATCGTCAGCCGCGTGCGTTTGCCGCGGGTGCTTACGGCGTTGCTGGTAGGCTCGGCGCTGGGCATGGCCGGGGCGATCTTCCAGTCGATCGCCCGCAACCCGCTGGGCTCACCCGATGTCATCGGCTTTACCACCGGTGCGGCAAGCGGTGCCATCGTGCAGATCATCCTGTTCGATGCCGGGCCGTTGGCCACCGCGTTGGCGGCGGTGGCGGCTGGCATGATCACCGCGCTGCTGGTATTGCTGCTGGCCCGTCGCGGGCAGGGGAGCCAGGGTTATCGGCTGGTATTGGTGGGTATTGGCATGGGCGCCACGCTGTCGGGCCTGAACCAGCTGCTGCTGGTTACCGGCGACCTTGACCAGGCGTTGTTCGCCCAGCTGTGGCTGGCCGGTTCGCTCAACACCCGCACCTGGGCCCATGTGTTGCCCGCTGCGCTGGGGCTGGCGCTGATTGTGCCGGTGGTGTTGTTGCACAGGCAGGAACTGGCGCTGATGGAAATGGGCGATGGCACGGCCAGCCAGCTGGGTGTTGCGGTGGAGCGTTCGCGGTTGCGGCTGGTGCTCGCTGCGGTGGGCCTTACCGCCATAGCCACAGCCGCGGCCGGGCCGATTGCTTTCATTGCCCTGGCCGGCCCGCAACTGGCACGGCGGCTGACACGTACGGCGGGAGTGCCGCTGGTGTGCGCCGCCTTGATGGGCGCAGCGTTGCTGCTGGTGGCTGACTGGCTGAGCCAGCGCCTGGCGGCCACGGCGCAGCTGCCGGTGGGGCTGGTGACCGGGGTGTTGGGTGGTTGCTACCTGTTGTGGTTGATCACAACTCAGAGACCTCAGCACCCTCTATAGCTGCAAGACCTTGCGCGGTCTACTCTTGTGGGAGCGGCCTTGCCGGGGCGCCGGACCGGTCGGAAAGGGCCGCTCCCACAAGAGCAGACTGCGCAGCTATAGAAAATACCCGCGTCGGTTTCAGGATGCGCCTGGTCGTTCGCACGCAACCCCCTGGCGCCACAAGTGCCATGCTTGCAGGATGCCTTCGGACCAGCGTGCGCAGATGCGCGGCCGTGGGCAAGGAGGCCGTCAGCGCCGCGCAACCGTGACGTGGCCGACGCGCCGCAGCAGAACACGCCGGATACCTGCCCCCACAACAATTCAGGCGGGGTCCGTGATGCCGAGGTCCGCTGTATGCCTGATGAATTGCTCCACCTGCCCGTGATCCAGCGCATTCTGGCCCGCGACAAGGACGCCCCCGGCGCCCTGTTGCCGATCCTGCATGCCATCCAGCACGACATCGGCTTTATCCCCGAGGCTGCTGTCCCCGAAATTGCCCATGCCCTGAACCTCAGCCTGGCTGAAGTGCGCGGGGTGATCAGCTTCTACCACGACTTCCGTACTGCGCCACCGGCGCGCCATACGCTGCGCCTGTGCCGCGCCGAATCGTGCCAAAGCCGTGGCGCCGAGGCCCTGGCCGCGCAACTGCGGGATCAGCTGGCACTGGACGACCATGGCACCAGCGCCGACGGCGCCATCAGCCTGCGCCCTGTGTACTGCCTGGGTGCCTGCGCCTGCTCACCGGCGCTGGAGCTGGACGGCCAGGTGCACGCGCGGCTAACCCCTGAGCGCCTGCGCGCGCTGGTGAACGCTTGCCGGGAGGACGCAGCATGCTGAAGCTCTTCATCCCCTGCGACTCGGTGGCCCGTGCCGTAGGGGCCGACCAGGTTGCCGATGCCCTGCAGCGTGAGGCCGAGCGCCGCCAGTTGCCGCTGGACATCCAGCGCACCAGCCACGCGGGCTGTACTGGCTTGAGCCACTGATCGAGTGCGACAGTGCGCAAGGGCGCCTGGGCTTCGGCCCGGTTACTGCGCAAGACGTGCCGTCACTGCTCGATGCCTTGGCCGGTGAGCCCGGCGGCCATTCGCTGGCGTTGGGGCTGGTCGAAGAAATCCCTTACCTGAAAACCCAGCAGCGGTTGTTGTTCGCGCGCGCGGGCATTACCCGCCCATTGTCGCTGGACGACTATCGCGCCCATGGCGGCTTCGCCGGCCTTGAAGCGGCCGTGGCCCTGAATGGTGCCGATGTGGTCGCTGCCGTGCTTGATTCCGGCCTGCGTGGCCGTGGTGGTGCGGCGTTCCCGGCCGGTATCAAGTGGCGCACCGTGCGCGACGCCGGCGCCGGGCAAAAGTACGTGGTGTGCAACGCTGACGAGGGTGACTCTGGCACGTTCGCCGACCGCATGCTGATGGAAGGCGACCCCTTCCTGTTGGTCGAGGGCATGATCATTGCCGGCCTCGCCGTAGGCGCGGACAAGGGCTACATCTATGTGCGCTCGGAATACCCCGACGCCATCCGCGTGCTCGACCAGGCAATCGCCATCGCCCGTGATGGCGGCTACCTCGGCACCGATGTCGCGGGTAGCGGCCAGGCGTTCGACCTGGAAGTGCGGGTGGGGGCCGGCGCCTACATCTGCGGCGAAGAGACTGCGCTGCTTGAATCCATCGAGGGCAAGCGCGGCATCGTCCGTGCCAAGCCACCCTTGCCTGCGCTGCAAGGCCTGTTCGGCCTGCCCACGCTGGTGCACAACGTGCTTACCCTGGCTTCGGTGCCTATCATCCTGGCCAAGGGCGCAGCCTTCTATCGCGACTTCGGCATGGGCCGCTCGCTGGGCACCATGCCGTTCCAGCTGGCCGGCAACATCCGCCAGGGCGGCCTGGTGGAGCGTGCGTTCGGCCTGACCCTGCGCGAGCTGGTTGAGGGCTATGGCGGTGGTACGGCCAGTGGCCGGCCACTGAAGGCTGCGCAGGTCGGCGGCCCGCTCGGCGCCTGGGTACCCCCCAGCCACTTCGACACACCGCTGGACTATGAAGCCTTCGCCGCCATGGGCGCGATGCTCGGCCACGGCGGTGTGGTGGTGGCCGACGACACCCTGAACATGGCCAGCATGGCGCGCTTCGCCCTGCAGTTCTGCGCCGAAGAATCCTGCGGCAAGTGCACCCCGTGCCGCATCGGCTCCACCCGCGGCATGGAAGTGGTCGACCGGTTGATCGCAACGACTGATTTCAGCGAACGCCATGACCAGGCCCTGTTGCTGCGCGACCTGTGCGACACGATGCAGTACGGCTCGCTGTGCGCCATGGGCGGCATGACTGCCTACCCGGTGGCCAGCGCCCTCAAGTACTTCCCCGCCGATTTTGGGCTGACCACCACGGAGGCCGCGCAGTGATCAATTTCTTCGACCCCGCTTCTGATAAAAGCAGCGACCTCGGCACCCCGGCCCGTGACAGCGATGTGCAGGTCAGCCTGAGCATCGACGGTCGCGCCATCAGCGTGCCTGCCGGCACCTCGGTGATGCGTGCTGCGGCCATGCTCGGCACCAGCATCCCCAAACTGTGTGCCACCGACAGCCTCGAAGCCTTCGGCTCGTGCCGCATGTGCATGGTGGAAATCGACGGCATGCGCGGCTACCCGGCCTCCTGCACCACGCCGGTCAGCGAAGGCATGGTGGTACGTACCGAAACGCCACGCCTGGCCGGCCTGCGCCGCAACGTGATGGAGTTGTACATTTCGGACCACCCGCTGGACTGCCTGACCTGTTCGGCCAACGGCAACTGCGAACTGCAGACCGTGGCCGGCCAGGTGGGCCTGCGCGAGGTGCGTTACGGCTACGATGGCGCCAACCACCTGGCCGAGAAAAAGGACGTATCCAACCCGTACTTCGACTACGAGCCCAGCAAGTGCATCGTTTGCAGCCGCTGCGTGCGCGCCTGCGAAGACATTCAGGGCACCTTCGCCCTGACCATCACCGGCCGCGGTTTCGAGTCGCGGGTGGCGGCAGCGGGTGGCGATAACTTCCTCGCCTCCGAATGCGTGTCGTGCGGCGCCTGCGTGCAGGCCTGCCCGACTGCGACCTTGACGGAAAAGAGCCTGGTGCAGCTTGGCCAGCCCGAGCGCGCTGTGATCACCACCTGCGCCTACTGCGGCGTGGGTTGTTCGTTCCGCGCCGAAATGAAAGGCGACCAGCTGGTGCGTATGGTCCCGGACAAGAACGGCGGCGCCAACCATGGCCACGCCTGCGTCAAGGGGCGCTTCGCCTGGGGCTATGCCACCCACCCGGACCGCATCACCAAGCCAATGATCCGCAAGCGCCTGGAAGACCCATGGCAGGAAGTGAGCTGGGACGAAGCGGTAACCTACGCTGCCAGCGAGTTCCGCCGCATCCAGCTAAAATACGGGCGCGATTCCATCGGCGGCATTACCTCCAGCCGCTGCACCAACGAAGAAGCCTACCTGGTGCAAAAACTGGTGCGCACGGCGTTTGGCAACAACAACGTCGATACCTGCGCGCGGGTGTGCCATTCGCCCACCGGTTATGGCCTGAAGCAGACACTGGGTGAGTCGGCCGGCACGCAAAGCTTCGATTCGGTGATGCAGGCCGACGTGGTGCTGGTGATCGGCGCCAACCCCACCGACGCCCACCCTGTATTCGGCTCGCAGCTCAAACGCCGCCTGCGCCAGGGCGCGCGGCTGATCGTGATCGACCCACGGCGCATCGACCTGGTCGACTCGCCGCACGCCCGTGCCGAACTGCACCTGCAACTGCGCCCGGGCACCAACGTGGCCATGCTCAACGCCTTGGCCCATGTGATTGTCACCGAGGGCCTGCTGGCCCAGCGCTTCATCGATGCCCGTTGCGAAACCGAAGACTTTGCCCGCTGGCGTGACTTCGTCAGCCAGGCAGACAACGCCCCCGAGGTGCTAGGCCCGGTCTGCGGCGTGCCCGCCGAGCACATCCGCGCCGCGGCGCGGCTGTATGCCACCGGTGGCAACGCGGCCATTTACTACGGCCTGGGCGTGACTGAGCACAGCCAGGGCAGCACTGCGGTGATGGGCATTGCCAACCTGGCCATGGCCACCGGCAACATCGGCCGCGAAGGGGTAGGGGTGAACCCGCTGCGCGGGCAAAACAACGTGCAGGGTTCGTGCGACATGGGCTCGTTCCCCCATGAGCTGCCCGGCTACCGGCATATTTCCAACGAGGGCGTGCGCGCCGAGTTCGAACGTGCCTGGGGTGTGACCTTGCAGCCCGACCCGGGCCTGCGTATCCCCAACATGTTCGAGGCCGCGCTGGACGGCAGCTTCAAGGCCCTGTACTGCCAGGGCGAAGATATCGCCCAGAGCGACCCCAACACCCAGCACGTCACGGCGGCCTTGCACGCCATGGAATGCGTGGTGGTGCAGGACATCTTCCTTAACGAAACAGCCAAATTCGCCCACGTGTTCCTGCCGGGCAGCTCGTTCCTGGAAAAGGACGGCACCTTCACCAATGCCGAACGGCGCATTTCACGGGTGCGCAAGGTAATGGAGCCGTTGGCCGGCAAGGCCGACTGGGAGGCCACCGTGGCCTTGGCCAATGCCCTGGGCTACCCCATGAACTACCGCCACCCGTCCGAGATCATGGACGAGATCGCCCGCCTGACGCCGACCTTCCGCCGTGTCAGCTATGCCGAGATCGACCGCCACGGCAGCTTGCAGTGGCCGTGCAACGACGCGGCGCCCGACGGCACGCCGACCATGCACATCGACCAGTTTGTACGCGGCAAGGGCCGCTTCATGCTTACCGGCTACGTGCCCACTGACGAGAAGGTCAACAACCGCTACCCGTTGTTGCTCACCACTGGGCGCATCCTTAGCCAGTACAACGTCGGCGCCCAGACCCGGCGTACCGGCAACGTTGCCTGGCATGATGCCGACCGCCTGGAAATCCACCCCACCGACGCCGAAAGCCGTGGCATTCAGGATGGTGACTGGGTGGGCATCGGCAGCCGCGCGGGGCAGACCGTACTGCGTGCCAAGGTCAGTGCGCGGGTGGCGCCGGGGGTGGTGTACACCACGTTCCACTTCCCCGAGTCGGGGGCCAACGTGATCACCACTGACAACTCCGACTGGGCTACCAATTGCCCCGAATACAAGGTAACGGCGGTGGAGGTGGTGAAGGTGTTCCAGCCATCGCAATGGCAGAAGCGCTACCAGGACTTCAGTGATGAACAGCGGCGCTTGCTGAAGGAACGCCGTACTACGGAGAAAGCCGAGGTGCGCCGATGAGCAGCGACAACCTGGTCAAGATGGCCAACCAGATTGCCCATTACTTCGACAGCGAGCCAAACCGGGCGCTGGCGGTGCAAGGGGTGCGGCAGCACCTGCAGAGCTTCTGGACGCCGGCCATGCGCCGGCAGCTTGCGGAGTGGATCGAGGCCAATGCAGGGGAGGGGCTGGACCCCAAGGTGCGCGAGGCGTTGGCCTAGCGGGTCTGCGCGATCCCTGTAGGAGCGGCCTTGTGCCGCGAAAGGGTCGCAAAGCGGCCCCCAGATATCAGCTGTGATGCATAAATTGCTGGGGCCGCTTTGCGGCCCTTTCGCGGCACAAGGCCGCTCCTACAGGGACCGCGCCAATCGTGGCAATTGCTTCAGCCGCGGGCCAGTTCGGCCTGGTGGGCGATGGCTTCTTCGCTCTTGAGTACCAGCACATCCCCCTCCAGCGCATCCAGCACCACCTCAGAGGTATTGCCAATCAACGCCCCGGAAATCCCCGTGCGGCACACCGTGCCAATCACCGTCACCACGGCATTGAGCTTCTGCTCGAAATGCGGGATCAACACATCCGCCGGCCCTTCAGCCACGTGCAGGCAATCTTCGCTGATGCCGTACTCGGCCTGGAACGCCTTGCAGGCTTCGCGGTAGCGGTTTTCGATGGTCTCACTCAACTGGTACGCCGGGTCTGATGCCGACAACATTGGCGACGGGTGGGCACTGGCGACATGTAACTCGCCCTTGGCCAGTTTGGCAATCTCAAACCCATGGTCGATGATGCTGGCATGCAGGCGGCGGTGGTCTTCGTCCTGGTTGCCCACGTCCACCGCAGCCAGAATCTTGCCCCCGGCCCACGGCCGTTCGCTCTTGACCATCAGCACGGCACACGGGCACTGGCGCAGCAGCTTCCAGTCACTGGGGGTGAGCAGGGCTTTTTTCAGCGGGTTGTCGGGGCGGTGTTCCTTGATCACCAGCTCGCAACCCTCGGCCTGCTGCACATAGATGATGGTGTCGTGCAGGTTGCCGCGCCAGGCCTCTTCATGGGTGACATTGTCGTAGCCGTCATCGTGCAGCTGGCTGCTCAACAGGCTCAGTAGCGCATGGTGATCATGCCGCTTGTCGCACATCAGCAGGTGCAGGCGCGCGCCAGTGACGCCGGCGATCAGCTTGGCCCGGGTCAGCGCCCGGCTGTGGGCGTGTTCGGGGTCGAGGACGACGAGGATGCTGCGGACGGCTTGCATGGGCGTTAGCTCCCTTCAAAGGTGGCGACCAATGCTTGACTATAGACGGCGCGCCCCCGCTGGCGCTTGATGTACATCAACAAGCATAGTCACTGGCGCCGCCCGCCGCCGCCGGTATAATCGCCGGCCCTGCCTGTTCTGTGTGGTTGTACGCTTATGTCCCTGATCCCCGAAATCGATGCCTTTCTTGGCTGCCCGACGCCAGACGCCTGGATCGAAGCGGCGCTCGCCGACCAGGAAACCCTGCTGATCGACCACAAGAACTGCGAATTCAAGGCCGCCAGCACCGCCTTGAGCCTGATCGCCAAGTACAACACCCACCTCGACCTGATCAACATGATGTCGCGCCTGGCCCGCGAGGAACTGGTGCACCACGAGCAGGTGCTGCGCCTGATGAAGCGCCGTGGCGTGCCACTGCGGCCGGTGTCGGCAGGGCGCTATGCCTCGGGGTTGCGCCGCCTGGTACGCGCCCACGAGCCGGTCAAGCTGGTGGATACGCTGGTAGTGGGGGCGTTCATCGAGGCACGCAGTTGCGAGCGCTTTGCCGCGCTGGTGCCGCATCTGGACGAAGAATTGGGCCGCTTCTATCACGGCCTGCTGAAAAGCGAAGCGCGCCATTACCAGGGCTACCTGAAACTGGCGCACAACTACGGTGATGAGGCGGACATCGCCCGCCGGGTCGAACTGGTGCGCGCTGCAGAAATGGAACTGATCCAGTCACCGGACCAGGAACTGCGCTTCCACAGCGGTATCCCGCAGGCACTGGCCGCCTGATTCGCACCAGGCGGCCCAGGCTTCAGTTACGCCGCCCCAGCAACAGGCCCACCACCAGCCCCAGGCCGGCGGAAATGGCCACGGTCTGCCAGGGGTGGCCGCCGATGTAGTTCTGGGTGGCGTCCACCACCGGTTGCGCTTTGTCCCGCACATTGCCAGCGGCCTGGCGCGCCTGTTTCAGTTTGAGGCTAACCTGCGCTCGCAAGGTTTCTGCTTCTTCGCCCACCAGGGCGGCACTGTCGTTCAGCAGCTTTTCCGATTCTTCGATCAGCGATTGCAGTTCGCTGAATACCTGGTCCTTGATCTGATCGCTGTCCGCCAGCGTGGCGTTTTTACGGGCCATGAACTCGTCCTCGTTGATGGGGTGGTGTGAACAATGGATGCCGCTGCGTCGGGAAAGTTGCGGCGGCTTTCCGATGTTGCGTTGGCTGGGTGTAAGATAGCGGCCATTTTCAAACCTGCAGGTACCTTCATGAGTTTCAATCTGGCCAACATGAGCTTCGAGGAACGGGCGCAGATCGAGGCAGAGAAGGCGCGGCTGTTCGAGATGTGGCAGAGCAACCTGGGCAAGGCCAAGGGCGATGGGGCCCGGCTGATCGCCGAAAAGCCGCGGCGCAAGGGCAAATGGGCCGAGTGGGTACGTGCCGAACTGGACAGCATGTCGCCACCCGAATACGCCGCCATGGTGCGCAGCGAAGTCAACAAGCTGATGGCCGCCGCCAGCGCCAACCGCTGACCTCCAACGGGCGCTTACCAGTAGGCGCCTTTGGGCAGGTCCAGCTTGCCCTCATCAGTAAAGCGCACGGTCCCCAGCAGCCCGCCCGCCAGTTTGCCGCGCAGCTTGTAGGGCAACCCTTTCAGCGAGTCCACCGCGCCCAGCCCATAGGCCTGGCGCAGGAAGGAAAATGCCGTGATGCTCACTGGCACCACGATCACCGCTTCGTCATAGCGGCCAATGTGCCCTTGCTGGTCGCTGACCCCGGCGGCCAGCGGCTGGCCGTTCACTTCCAGGTTCAGGGCAATGCCGTTGTAGTCGATCGGCGACTCGTTGGGGTTTTGCACCCGCATTTTCACGGCCATGCGCAGCTCCAGTTCCTGCCCGGGCAGGGGTTCGATGCCGATCACGCTGATGTTGACCGGGTCGCGTGGCTGGAACAGTGCGCAGGCACCCAGGCCATACGCCATCAGCAGGACGATAAACAGGCGGATACAGTGGTGCAGGCGGGCAGTCATTGAGGGCGACCTTGCCAGAGTGAGCGAACAGTCAGTGTGGCAAATGCGCGTCGGCGTTGAAAGTGTCCTTGCAGATGAAAGATACTGTTTCTCATTAACGCCCGATAACTCATCCTACTGGCAGTGCCAAAACCCATGCTGACGTCACCCGTGTCGGGCCTGCTGGCGACTTTCCAGGAGCACTACGACGACCTGTTGCAGTTCCTGACCCGGCGCATGAGCGACCGCCAGCGCGCCGCCGACGTGGCACAGGAAACCTACCTGAAGCTGGTGAAAGTCGAAGAACAGGCAGTGCCGGTGCTGCATGCCCGCAGCTTCATTTTCCGCGTGGCGGGTAACCTGGCAATCGATGCCTTGCGTCGCGAGCAGCGCCTGGCTGCCAGCCATGACGACTGTGACGGCGCCGGTGAACTGACCTGCCCGGCGCCAGCGCCCGAGGCGACGTTGCTGGCCCGGGAGCGCCTGCAAATCCTCGATGATGCGCTGCTGAAACTGCCCGACAATGCCCGCCAGGCGTTGTTGCTGAACCGTGTCGAAGGCCTGACCCAGGCGCAGATTGCAAAGCGGCTGGGGGTTTCCGAAAGCATGGTGGCCAAATACATCGGCCAAGCCTTGCGCCATTGCCGCGACTGGCTCAAGCAGGCGGGTGTGGCGGCCTCTGTGGTGGTGTTGGTTGCCGCTGTGGCGGGTTGGCAGCAGGCGCCGATGCTGCTGGCGGGCTACCACACCGCGGTGGGTGAACGGCAGGTAGTGACCTTGGCAGACGGCACGCGGGTGACGCTGAACAGCGCCAGTGCGCTGAGTGTGGTGTTCAATGAGCATGAACGCCGGGTGGTGCTGGATGCCGGTGAAGCCCTGTTCGAGACCACTGATGATCCGCGGCCGTTTGTGGTCGACACCGCAGGTGAGCGGGTGCAGGGTGGTGCCGCCACCTTCAGCGTGCGTCGCGATGGGCGCGTGGTGTTGGCACGCGGTGAAGCCAAGGTTGGCGAAACTGAGCTGGCGGTGGCAACCGATGCCGGTGCGCAGATGGCCTGGCAGCGCGGCAAGCTGATCTTCAACGGTAAGCCGCTGGGGCAGGTGCTGACCGAGCTTGAGCGTTATCGGCATGGGCGCATCGTGCTATCCGACAGCAAGCTGGCGGCGATGGAGGTGAGCGGGGTGTTTGACCTTGACGAGCCTGAGGCATTGCTGCGCACGCTGGAGCAGCGTTATGGCCTGAAGGTGACCTATCTGCCGTGGTTGGCCGTGGTTCATTGATCTGCCTGTGCCGGCCTCTTCGCAGCGCAAGGCTGCGCCTACAGGCATGTGCGATCCCTGTAGGCGCAGCCTTGCGCTGCGAAGAGGCCGGCACAGAAATAAAAATATTTTCCATTTGGCACTGCAAGTTCCTGCAAGCCAGATCGTCGTAGTGGGACTGATCAGCAACCCATTCTCATTTACGACTTGTCAGGAAGCTCATTCGTGCCTCTGATGCTCAAGCCCTTGCACCGCCGTCGCGGTCCTCTTCACCACGCCCTGATGTCCTGCAGTGCCCTGGCCATGCTGGTCGGCCCGCTGCATGCGTGGGCCGCGACCACTGCCGAACAGGCCCAGATGCAGGCCCGCCAGGTTCAGCTCGACCTCCCTGCCCAGCCACTGGACCAGGCCCTGACCACCTTCGCCGACCAGGCCGGCCTGCACTTGCTGTACACCACAGGCGATGTCGCTGGCGTTGCCAGCCCGGCCTTGCACGGCAGCTACAGCGTAGAGCAGGCCCTGCAGCAGTTGCTGGCCGGCAGCGGCATGAGCTGGCACTTCAGCGACGCCCGCACCGTGACCTTGCGCAAGGCCCAGGCTGCGCCACAGGCGGTCAACCTCAAGCCGATCGAAGTCAGCGTGGCCTCGCGCACCAGTACTGCCATCAGCGAAATCCCCGGCACCGTCTGGGTGGTCGACCAGCAGCAGCTGCGCGAGCAGATCGACAGCGGCGTCAGCCTGAAAGAAGCCATCGGCAAGCTGGTACCCGGTCTCGACCTAGCACCGGAAGGGCGCACCAACTACGGCCAGAACATGCGCGGGCGCAACGTGCTGGTGATGATCGACGGGGTTAGCCAGAACAGCTCGCGCGGCCTGTCGCGCCAGTTCGACAGCATTTCGCCGTTCAACGTCGAGCGTGTCGAAGTGCTGTCTGGCGCCAGCGCCATCTACGGCGGCGGCGCCACTGGCGGTATCATCAACATCGTGACCAAGAAGGGCGAGCCCGGCCCGGCGCGCTTCGAAACCCAGCTTGGCGCCAGCAGCGGCTTCAACAACAGCGACGACCTGGCCACCCGCTTCGCCCAGTCGATCAGCGGCGGCAACGAGCGGGTCAACGCCAGGCTGGGTATCTCCGGTGAGCAGAACGAAGCCTTCTACGACGGCGCCGGCGACCAGATTTTCATCGACAACACCCAGACCGACCTGCAATACAACCGCACAATTGACGTGCTCGGCACCCTGGGCTTGCAACTGAACGACCAGCAGAGCCTCGACCTGTTGGCCCAGTACTACGATTCGGGTAACCACGGCAGCACGGGTATCTACTTCCCCAACCTCAATTACAACGCGCCATCCGACCTGGAAGACGCCGAGCTGCGCAGCGGCTATTCGTCCGACCTGGAACCGCGTACCCGGCGCTTGTTGCTGAACGCCAATTACCACCACACCGACGTGCTGGGCCAGGACTTCTACTTGCAGGCTTCGTACCGCAAGGAAGACGACAACTTCTACCCGTTCCCGTACTACAACCGCGCCACGCCTACCGGCTCGCGCGGGGTGTACTTTGCGGCCTCGCAGCAGAACTTCGAGGTCACCAGCCTCAAGGGCCTGTTCGCCAAGCAGTGGGACACGCTGAAGCTGACCTACGGCGTCGACCTTGACCGCGAGCGCTTCAATGCCGAGCAGACCACCTTCAATGCCCTGACCTCGTCCGAGTCGGGCGGGCTGGAGATGGAAAAGGACAGCAAGGCCGCGCGCTACCCCAGCTACCGGGTCGATGGTGTGTCGGTATACGCCCAGCTGGACTGGCATGCCACCGACAACCTGACGTTCTCTGGCGGCGCCCGTCGCCAGCAGATGGACGTGGACGTCAGCGACTTCAAAGGCGTGCCGGGCGGCAGCAACGATTACCAGGTCAACCTGTTCAATGCCGGCGCCATCTACGACTTCAAGAACGGCCACCAGGTGTGGACCAACTATGGCGAAGGTTTCGACCTGCCGGACCCTGCCAAGTACTACGGCAAGCCGGGCCTGAGCGTGGCCGACAACCCGCTGGCCGGCATCAAGAGCCGCCAGGTGGAGCTGGGCTGGCGCTATGCCGACCTGGACTGGGATGCCCAGGCGGCGTTGTACTACATCTGGTCGGACAAGATCATCAACGTCGACTCGCAAACGCTGACCATCAACGTGGAAGAGCAGAAGAGCCGCGACTTCGGCTTTGAAGGTGCACTGACCCGGCACTTCCAGACGGGCTGGGAAGCGGGCGGTACCCTGCACCTGACCCGCTCCGAGGAAGAGGCTACCGACGGCGGCTGGAACAAGCGTGATGCCCGCTATGCATCCTTGTCCAAGGCCACTGCATTTGTTGGCTGGAAAGGCGATGGCCGCAGTGCGCGGCTGCAAGCCAACCATGCGTTCAGCCTGAAGGACGATGCCGACCACGAGATCGACGGCTACACCACCTTCGACCTGCTGGGCAGCCAGGACACCGGCTTCGGCACCTTCAGCGCCGGCATCCAGAACCTGCTGGACAAGCAGTACAGCACGGTCTGGGGGCAGCGTGCGACGCTGTTCTATTCGCCGACCTACGGCCCGGCTTACCTGTATGACTACCAAGGGCGCGGGCGTACCTACACCCTGACCTGGAGCATGGCTTACTGACAGTGGTCGCCTGAGCCGGCCCCTTCGCCGGCTCAGGCAAACGCTGCCAGCAAATCCTGCGCAAACGCCTGCTGGGCCTCACCCTCCACCTGTGCCCGGTGCCGGGCCAGGGTAAACGGCACCCCAAAATCCAGCCCCGGGGCCAGCGCCCACAACATCCCCTCGGCCTCCCAGGCCTGTGCACAATGGCACGGCAGGTATCCAATATGCCGCCCCGACAGAATGAACGTCAGCACGCTCTCGATCTGCTCCGCCACCGCCATGCTGCGCCGGCTCTGGAACGGCTCACCGCCTTTGAGAAACCGATAGGGATGGCGCACCTGATCCATCTCCAGCAACTGCTCAAGCCCAACATCTGCCTCGCCGAACAGCACATGCCCCTTGCCGCAATACAGCCGTTGCCGTTCCTCGAACAAGGGCTGGTAATCAAAAGCCGCCTGGTTGCCGGAAAAGTAGCTGATGGCGTAGTCCAGCCGTTGCTCCAGCAGCAACCGCTCCAGTTCCGCCGGCGGGGCGCTGATCAGCTCCAGCTGCACCGATTCTTCTCGCCTGCGGAACGCCGCAATGGCCGCCGCCAGCTTCAGGCTCACGGCCTTGTCCTGGTTTTCTGCCATGCCGATGCGCACAGTGCCCAGCAGCCGCCCGGCAACGCCATTGGCCTGCTGGCGAAATTGCTCGATGTTCAGCAGCAGCCCCCGGGCGGCATCCAGTAGCAACGTGCCTTTCTCCGTCAGGTGAAAACCGCCCTTGCCGCGGCTGCACAGGCGGTAGCCCAGGCGTGTTTCCAGCTGGGCCATGCGCTGGCTGATGGTGGGCTGGCTCAGGCCCAGCACGCCTTGTGCGGCGCTGAAGCCCCCGGCCTCGACTACAGTGACGAACAGCCGCAGCAGGTGCAGGTCGGGGTCGTGCACTTGTCCGAGCATTACATTGCTCCTGATGAATGTCAGCTTTGCAAACTTGCCATTCCTACAATGTAACCCGGCTGGCATGCTCGCGGCATCCACCCATTTGCCGAGGTGTCCGTCATGCGTCGATCGTTGTGCCTGTTGTCCCTTGTCCTGGCCTTGCCGCTGCAGGCCGAAGAAAAGGTCGTCAACCTCTACAGTTGGGCTGACTACGTCGCCCCGCAAACCCTACAGCGCTTCGAACAGGAAACCGGCTACAAGGTGCGCTACGACACCTTCGACACCACCGAGGTGCTGGAAACCAAGCTGCTCACCGGTGGTAGCGGCTACGACGTGGTGGTGCCGTCATCTACCGTGCTGGCCCGGGCGCTCAAGGCCAACGCCTTGCAACCGCTCGATCCCCAGGCCATGCCCGGCTACAGCAACCTCGACAAGGACCTGCTGGCCAAGCTCGCCGAGGCCGACCCCGGCAACCGCCATGCCATACCCTACACCTGGGGTACGCTGGGCCTTGGGGTGAATGTGGAGGCCGTGCGCCAGCGCCTGGGTGACGTGCCGCTGGACAGCCTCGACTTGCTGTTCAAGCCCGAATACGCCAGCCGCCTGAAGGACTGTGGCATTGCCATGCCCGATTCACCGCAGGAGGTGATCGGTGTGGCCCTGAACTACCTGGGCAAGGACCCTTACAGCCAGGACAAAGAGGATCTGGCCGCCGCACAGAAACTGCTGAGCCAGCTGCAACCCTCGATCAGCTACGTCGCCAACGGCCGGCAGATCAGCGACCTGGCCAACGGCAGTGTGTGCCTGGCGCTGACCTACAACGGCGATGCCGCGATGGCCGCCGACCAGGCGCGGCGCGCCGGCAAGCCGTTCGAACTGATCTACCGCATCCCGCGTGAAGGCACGCTGGTGTGGCAGGACAACCTGGTCATCCCCAAGGATGCCCCGCACCCTGAGGCAGCACGGGCGTTCATCGCCTTCATGCTCAAGCCCGAATCAGTGGCTGCGCTGACCAACACACTGTTCTTTGCCAACGCCAACCAGGCCGCCACGCCGTTGGTGGACGAGGCGGTGCGCAACGACCCGGACATTTACCCGCCCGCCGAGGTGCGCCAGCGCCTGTTCGCCGACCGCAGCATGGCCCTGGCCGACCTGCGCCAGCGCAACCGCCTGTGGACGGCCTTCCGCAGCCGTCAGTGACTGATAACAACCAAGGAGCCCGACCGTGGAGCAAGCCGCAAGCAACGACCAGGCAATGACCCGTGACAGCCTGTATGGCACTGCCGCAGAAAGTACCTACGCCGGCATTACCAGTTTCTCCCGCCGCCGCTACAGCCGCGACTTGCGCGGTGTGGATGTGGTCGTCAGCGGTGTGCCGTTCGACACCGCCACCAGCAACCGCCCCGGTGCGCGTTTCGGCCCGCGGGCCATCCGCGCCGCTTCGGTGCAGCAGGCCTGGGCCCGGCACTGGCCGTGGGCGTTCGACCCGTTCGACCACCTGGCCGTGATCGACTATGGCGACTGCGCTTTCGACAGCGGCACACCGCAGTCGGTGCCGGACAGCATCGAGGCCCATGCTGCCCATATCCTGGAGGCAGGCTGCGCCATGCTTACCCTCGGTGGCGACCACTTCATCAGCTACCCGCTGCTCAAGGCCCACGCCCGCCGCCATGGCCCGCTGGCGCTGATCCACTTCGATGCCCACAGCGACACCTGGCCGGACGAGGAGGGCAAGCGTATCGACCATGGCACCATGTTCTGGCACGCCGCCCGTGAGGGCCTGGTGGACCCTGCCTGCTCGGTGCAGATCGGCCTGCGCACTACCAACGATGACAGCCAGGGTTTTGCCATCCTTGATGCCCGACAGGTGCATCGCCAGGGTACCGAAGCGGTGATTGCAGCAATTCGCCAGCGTGTGGGCGAGCGGCCGGTGTACCTGACCTTCGATATCGACTGCCTCGACCCGGCCTATGCGCCTGGCACAGGTACGCCGGTATGTGGCGGGTTGACCACGGTGCAGGCGCTGGAGATTCTGGGTGGGCTGCGGGGGATTAACCTGGTGGGCATGGACCTGGTGGAGGTGGCGCCGGCTTATGACCATGCCGATATCACAGCGCTTGCGGGGGCGACGCTGGCGATGGAGATGCTGTGCCTGTACGCGGCGCGGCATAAGGTGGATAAGGACCAGTAAGTGGGGCCGCTTTGCGGCCATTCGCAGCACAAGGCTGCTCCTACAGGGGAATGCATACGCCTGTAGGAGCAGCCTTGTGCTGCGAATGGGCGCATACTGAAACATCAGGAATCAACTCTGTCCGCATTCACACTTTTGCAGCGAACCCCTCGCGCCTTAGGCTATCAAACCCACCAGGCGCGGCATTTTCGTACAGGAGGTGAAGCATGACCCCGACATTGCCCATCCTGGCCCTCGGCCTGGCCTTGTGCATGCCCGCGCACGCAGCCCCACAGCAGCCCTTGCAGCTTGCCGCCGGCAACAACAACCCCTACAACAGCCCGATCCAGCGCGCCAACCCCAACAGCCGCCAGGGCAGCATGCCGGCCACGCCCCCTGTGCGCGGCCCGTCTACCGACCCGTACCAGCGCACGCCCAGCCTGGACAACCGCGGCATCGGCAACGGCGACAACCTGCGTAGGCAGCAACAAACCCCGAACCTGGAACCGACCCGGCCACCTCGCGACAGCACGCGTGCGCCGTGAGCCCATATGAAAGGAATTCTGCATGCCTAGAGCAACCTGGCTAACCACCCTGGCTGCCGCCGCACTCATGCCCCTGTTGGCGCAGGCGGCGGCAGAGCAACAGTTTCGCAGCGAAGAGGGCACGTTGACCGTCAGCACCGTGGCCGACGGCCTGCGCAACCCCTGGGCGCTAGCGTTTCTGCCGGGCGGCAAGGACATGCTGGTAACCGAGCGCGCCGGCAACCTGCGGCTGGTCAACGCTGAAGGCAAGGTGGGCCCGCCGATCAGCGGCGTACCCAAGGTCTGGGCCGAGGGGCAGGGTGGCCTGCTGGATGTGGTGCTGTCGCCGGCGTTCTACAAGGACCGCACCGTGTACCTGTCCTACGCCGAGGAGGGCAGTGACGGCAAGGCCGGTACCGCCGTCGGCCGTGGCCAGCTGTCCGAAGACCGCGCCCGGCTGGAAAACTTCAGCGTGATCTTCCGCCAACAGCCCAAGCTGTCGGTGGGTAACCACTTCGGCTCGCGCCTGGTATTCGACCGCGACGGCTACCTGTTCATTGCCTTGGGCGAGAACAACCAGCGCGCCACTGCCCAGGACCTGGACAAGCTGCAAGGCAAGATCGTGCGCATCCTGCCGGATGGCGAAGTACCCAAGGACAACCCCTTCGTTGGCAAGGATAACGTGCGGCCTGAGATTTGGTCGTTTGGCCACCGCAACCAGCAAGGCGCCGCGCTCAACCCCTGGACCGGCAAGCTGTGGACCCACGAGCATGGCCCGCGCGGCGGCGACGAAATCAACATCCCCGAGCCCGGCAAGAACTACGGCTGGCCGATTGCGACCCACGGTATCAACTACTCGCTGCTGCCGATCCCCGAGGCCAAGGGCAAGCATGTGGACGGCATGGTCGACCCGCACCACGTGTGGGAAAAGTCACCCGGCATCAGCGGCATGGCGTTCTACGACAGCCCCACATTCAAGGCCTGGGACCACAACCTGTTCATTGGTGCGCTGGCGACACAGGAGCTGATCCGCTTGCAACTGAAGGGGGACAAGGTGGTGCATGAAGAGCGCTTGCTGGGTGACTTGAAGGCGCGTATCCGCGATGTGCGGTTGGGGCCGGATGGGTACATCTATGTGCTGACCGATGACAAGGATGGCGCATTGCTGAAGGTAGGCCTAGGCGACGAAGCCTGACAAGGCCGCTCCGACAGGGCATGTGTAGAATGCGGGCATGGCCACTACTCCCCAATCCCTCTATCAGCAAGCCCTTACCCGCCAGGGCTACGTCGCCGACCCTGCCCAGGCCCAAGCCGTCGATGCCTTGCAGGCTTGCTTCCAATCCGTCGAACAGGGCCGCCTCACGCAGGGCATCTACCTCTGGGGCCCGGTCGGCCGGGGCAAGACCTGGCTGATGGACCAGTTCCACCGCTGCCTGGGCATTCCTAGCCGGCGTCAGCACTTCCACCACTTCATGGCCTGGGTCCACCAGCGCCTGTTCCAGCTCAATGGCACCGCCGACCCGCTGCTGGCGTTGGCCCGGGAACTGGCCGGGCAGATTCGCGTGCTGTGCTTCGACGAACTGTTCGTCAACGACATTGGCGACGCGATCATCCTCGGCCGCTTGTTCCAGGTACTGTTCGATCAGGGCGTGGTGATTGTCGCCACCTCCAATCAGCCACCCGAGCAGGCTCTACCGCGATGGCTTCAACCGCGAGCGGTTCCTGCCGGCCATCGCCGCGATCCAGCGGCACATGCAGGTACTGCCGGTGACGGGCGAGCAGGACCATCGCCTGCACCCCGGTGCACAGCGGCAACGCTACTGGGTGGCAGAGGCAGGCCAGCCCAGCCAGCTGGGCGAGGTGTTTCGCCAGCTCAGCCCGGACGCTGCTGGCAACGTTAAGCCCTTGGCCATCGGCGCCAGGCAGGTGCAGGTCGTGCGGTGCAGCGAGCAGGCTATCTGGTGCCGCTTCAGCGACCTGTGCGAACAACCGCTGGCAGCCATGGAATTCATGGCGCTTTGCGACCGTTTTCCGGCCATCCTGGTGTCAGGTATTCCTGCGTTGGGCGGTCAGCAGCAGGCCGGCCGCATTGCGCGTGGCACTGAAGATGGTGCGGCGCGGGTGGTAGCGGGCGACCGTGAGCTGCCGGCGCTGTCACCCAAGGACGATGCGGTACGCCGCTTCATCGCCTTGGTCGACGAGTGTTACGACCGCCGGGTGGCGCTTTACGTGGAGGCCGAGGTGCCGCTGGAAGAGCCTGTATACGCAGGGGTATCTGGCATTCCCGTACCAGCGGACCTTGAGCCGGTTGCGGGAGATGCAGTTGCAGCGGTTTGGCTGAAGATTGCAGGGGGCCGCTTTGCGGCCCATCGCGACGCTTAAACCTGCAAATTACTTGTGGGAGCGGCCTTGTGTCGCGATAGGGGCGCAAAACGCCCCCGTTTCACTTGGCCAGCCACTCGACCAGCGTACGGTTGAACCGCACTGGCTCTTCGATCTGCGGGGCATGCCCCATGCCTTCGAAGGTGATCAGCTCACCCTTGGGGATCAGCTTGGCCACCTGCGGCCCCAGCTCTGCATACTTGCCCAGCTTCGCCTTCACTTCCGGTGGTGCGATATCACTGCCGATGGCGGTGGTGTCCTTGTCACCGATCAGCAGCAGGGTCGGCATTTGCAGGTCCTTGAACTCGTGGTACACCGGCTGGGTGAAGATCATGTCGTAGATCAGTGCCGAGTTCCACGCCACCACTTCATGCCCCGGCCCCTTGTTCAGGCCCACCAGCATCTGTACCCAGCGCTCGTACTCCGGCTTCCAGCGCCCGGCGTAGTAGGTTTTGCGCTCATACTCGCGCACGCCCTCGGCATCCAGCTTGAGCTCGCGGGCGTACCACTGGTCCACCGTACGGTAGGGCACGCCCAGGGCTTTCCAGTCTTCCAGGCCAATGGGGTTGACCATGGCCAGGCGCTCCACCTGTTGCGGGTACATCAGCGCATAGCGGGTGGCAAGCATGCCGCCCGTGGAGTGGCCGAGCACGATGGATTGCTTGATGCCCAGCTGTTCGAGCAAGGCATGGGTGTTGCCCGCCAATTGCTGGAAGCTGTACTGGTAATGCGCTGGCTTGCTGGAGGTGCAGAAGCCGACCTGGTCGGGGGCGATGACCCGGTAACCGGCCTTGCTCAGCGCGTCGATGGTGGTTTCCCAGGTGGCGGCGCAGAAGTTTTTGCCGTGCATCAGCACCACGCTGTGGCCGTTGGCCTGGCCTTGTGCAGGGACGTCCATGTAGCCCATCTGCAGGGCCTGGCCCTGGGACTTGAAGTCAAAATGCTTGAGTGGGTGCGGGTAACTGAAGCCTTCGAGCTGGGGGCCGTAGGTAGGCGATTCGACGGCGAAGGCCGAACCGCTGGCCAGGCAGGCCAGGGCCAGGGCGGTTGCGCGCAGCATGGGGGCACTCCATGTAGGACCATGTAGGAAAAAAGGAATGTATCAGCCCATGGACCACGCGGAACGTGAAAGGTGTTACCAGGCGTGAAACCAGCCCAGGGTAACCATTGCCAGCACCGCATAGCGGCCCGCCTTGGCCAGGGTCACCAGCAGCAGGAAGCGCCAGAACGGCTCGCGCATGATGCCGGCAATCAACGTCAGCGGGTCGCCGATCACCGGCATCCAGCTGAGCAGCAACGACCATTGCCCCCAGCGCTGGTAACGCTGCTGTGCGCGCTCCAGTTGGGCAGCGCTGAACGGGAACCAGCGTTTGTCACGCAGGTGCTCGACGGCGCGGCCCAGCAGCCAGTTGACGACCGAACCCAGCACATTGCCCAGGGTGGCCACCAGCAGCAGGGTTGCCCAGGCTTCGGGCTGGCGCAGCAACAGGCCGACCAGTACGGCCTCCGATTGCAACGGCAGCAGGGTGGCGGCGCCGAAGGCGCTGAGGAACAGCGCCCACAGGCTGAGCATCAGTAGTTGGCTACAACGGTGTCCTGGCCATCCTGGGTTACGCCGATGACCTGGTAGGCATCCTTGTGGTCACCCATTTCCATGCCGGGCGAGCCCATGGGCATGCCTGGCACGGCCAGGCCCTTGAGGTCGCTGCGCTTGGCCAGCAGGCGCACCTGCTCGGCCGGCACGTGGCCTTCGACGAACTTGCCGTCGATTACCCCGGTGTGGCACGACGCCAGGCGCGGTGCCACGCCCAGGCGTTGCTTGACCGCGCTCATGTTTGGCTCGACGTGGTCGTTGACGGTGAAACCGTTGTCACGCAGGTGGCTGATCCAGGCCTTGCAGCAGCCGCAGTTGGGGTCGCGGTAGACGTCGATGGTCTCGGCAGCCTGGGCCAGGCCGGTGATGGCCAGCAGGCCCAGGGTCAGCAAGTGTTTGCGCAGCATGGTGAAGCACTCCTTTAGAAACGCAGGCGGATACCGGCGACCAGGCGGGTCTGGCCCAGGTCTTCGCCGTCTTCGCGGGCCTGGTTGGCACGCGTGCCGTGCAGGCGGTTGAAACTGACCCCGACGTAGGGGGCGAAGCCGCGCGTGATCTCGTAGCGCAGGCGTAGGCCCACCTCGCTGTCGGCCAGCCCCGCGCCTTGCTCGCGCCCGGCATCGTTGCGGCCGTAGAGGTTGGCTTCCAGGGTCGGTTCCAGTATCCAGCGGTTGGTCAGCAGCATAGCGTAAGCAGCTTCCAGGCGCAGCGCGGTCTGTTGCCGCTCGCCGGCGTAGGCGGTGGCTTGCAGCTCCAGGCCATACAACGGCGTGCCTTGAATGCCGAAAGCGGCCCAGGCCTGGCCGCTGGCGGGCTTGAAGTCCTGGCGCAGCCCAGCCACCAGTTCCCACCACGGGTTTACGGCGTGGCCCCACAGCGCCTGCAGTTCGGCCTTGTGGGTCTTGCCCTGTTCGCGTTCGCCTTCCGTGCGCAGCCACAGGCGGTCGATATCGCCGCCGACCCAGGCCGTGGCGTTCCAGTTCAGGGCACCGCTGCTCTCGAAGGCCTGGTATTCGAGCTTGTCGACCATCACTGCCCAGTTCAGCGCCCGGTCGTGCACCTGGTGCCCGGGCAGAGGCGGGAAGGCGGCGCGGCGGTCGGCGTCGGTGATGGCAGGCAGGGGCGTGCGCGGCTGGCTGGGCGCTGCCGGGCCATGGCCCATGCTTTCATGGTTCATCTGGCCATGGTTCATGTGCTGCATGCCGGCGGCCAGTGCGCGTTCGCTGGCAAACAGGGTCAGCAGGGCCACGCCGGCCACGATACTGCGGTTGCGGGTGTCATTCATCGACGCGTACCTCGCGGAACATGCCGGTCTCCATGTGGTAGAGCAGGTGGCAGTGGTAGGCCCAGCGGCCAAGGGCGTCGGCAGTCACCCGGTAGGCGCGTCGGCTGCCGGGCGGGATATCGATGGTGTGCTTGCGCACCAGAAACTGGCCGTGCTCGTCCTCCAGGTCGCTCCACATGCCGTGCAGGTGAATGGGGTGGGTCATCATGGTGTCGTTGACCAGGGTGATGCGCACCCGCTCGCCATAGGTGAGGCGCAGCGGCGCGGCATCGCTGAACTTGATCCCGTCGAACGACCAGGCGAAGCGCTCCATGTGGCCGGTCAGGTGCAACTCGATGTCGCGCGATGGCGTGCGGCCGTCCGGGTCGGGGTAGGGGCTGCGCAGGTCGGCGTAGGTCAGCACGCGGCGGCCATTGTTGCGCAGGCCGATGCCGGGGTCGGCCAGGTTGGCGCGCGGGGCCATGGTTTGCATGTCCACCAGCGGGTTGCCGGTTTCACTGGCCGGGTGCTGCTGCATCGCCGACATGGCGGCGTGGTCCATGCCGGCCATGTTGCCGTGGTCCATGCCCGCCATGGCGCCCATCCCGCCGTGGCCCATGTCGTCCATGCTCAGCACCGGGCGTGGGTCGGGTGCAGGCACTGCGGCCTGCAACCCGGCGGCGCGGGCCAGGGTGCCGCGGGCGAAGCCGGTGCGGTCCATGCTCTGGGCGAACAGAGTGTAGGCGGGCAGGTCGCCCACGGTCACCAGCACGTCATAGGTCTCGGCCACGGCAATGCGCAGCTCATCCACGCTCACCGGTGTTACCGGCAAGCCATCGGCGGCGATCACCGTCAGCTTCAACCCGGGGATGCGGAAATCGAAGTAGGTCATGGCCGACGCGTTGATCAGCCGCAGGCGCACGGTTTCGCCCGGTTGGAACAGGCAGGTGAAGTTACCCTCCGGCGGCTGGCCGTTGAGCAGGTAGGTGTAGGTGGCGGCGCTGATATCGGCGAGGTCGGTAGGGCTCATGCGCATGCGCGCCCAGGCCGCACGCTCGGCGACGGTGGGGCGCCAGCCGTTGTCGGCCACGTCTTCGATGAAATCGCCGACCGTGCGCTTGTGGTAGTTGTACGCGTCGGACTGCTTCTTCAGGGTGGCCATCAGCTGTTCCGGCGCCTGGTCCGACCAGTCGCTGAACAGCAGCACATGGTCGCGCTGGTAGTGGTGCGGTTCGGGTTCGTGCGGCTCGATCACGATGGCCCCGTATACCCCGGCCTGTTCCTGCAGCCCCGAATGGCTGTGGTACCAGTAGGTTCCGCTTTGGCGCAGGGTGAACCGGTACAGGTAGTCGCCGCCGGGTTCGATGCCGGCGAAGCTCAGGCCAGGTACGCCGTCCATGTTGGCTGGCAGGATGATGCCGTGCCAGTGGATCGAGGTGTCCTGCGCCAGGCGGTTGCGTACGCGCAGGCTCACGGTGTCGCCTTCGCGCCAGCGCAGCAGTGGGCCGGGCAGGCTGTTGTTGATGGTCAGTGCGGTGCGCGGGTGGCCGGTGATGTTGACCGGGGTCTGGCCAATGAACAGCTCGAAGTGCTGGCCGGCCAGGTCCTGGCCTTCGGCGGCCTGGGCCAGCGGGCGCCACAGCCCCAGGCCCGCCAGTGTGGTGGCGGCGCCCAGGCCTTTGACGAAGGTGCGGCGGGTGGGGTTGCGCAACATGGCGTGGCCTCATGCGGGGGAGCCACGATGGTCGCTGCAGGTGCCTGTCAGGTAGCTGAGGCACACATTACAGCGTTGTCAGCTTGCCACCTCGTCGGCGCGCAGGTCGCGCATCAGCAGGGCGTAGTCCAGTGCGACCTGCTCCGGGATGGGCAGGTACACCACATGGCCGTCGCCGGGCGCCACGTCGACGGCCTGCAGCTGGCGGTTGCACAGGCGATGGAGGTCGAAGTGGTAGTTACCACGCGGGGTCATCAGCTCCAGGTGGTCACCCACGGCAAAGCGGTTTTTCACCTTGACCTCGGCCAGGCCATCGACACGCACGCCGGTCAGTTCACCAACGAACTGCTGGCGGTCCGAGACCGAATTGCCGCGCTGGTAGTTCTGGTATTCGTCGTGCACGTGACGGCGCAGGAAACCTTCGGTGTAGCCGCGTTGCGCGAGGGATTCGAGGTTGCTCATCAAGGCCCGGTCGAACGGCCGCCCGGCCACGGCGTCGTCGATCGCCTGGCGGTATGACTGTACTGCACGGGCGCAATAGAAGTGCGACTTGGTGCGGCCTTCGATTTTCAGCGAATGCACGCCCATGCCGGCCAGGCGCTCGACGTGCTGGATGGCGCGCAGGTCCTTGGCGTTCATGATGTAGGTACCGTGCTCATCTTCGAACGCCGGCATTTCGGTGCCGGGGCGGTTGCTTTCCTGCAGCAGGAAAACCTGCCCGGTAGGGGCGCCCAGGCCAAGGGTGGGCTGCACTTCGCGCACGATGTCGCCGGTGGCGTTCTCGGTGGCCGGCGTGGCGTCGTACTTCCAGCGGCAGGCGTTGGTGCAAGTGCCCTGGTTGGCGTCACGCTTGTTGAGGTAGCCCGACAGCAGGCAACGGCCCGAGTAGGCCATGCACAGCGCGCCGTGGACGAACACCTCTAGCTCCATGCCCGGCACCTGCTGGCGGATTTCCTCGATCTCCTCCAGGGACAGCTCGCGCGACAGGATCACCCGGCTCAGGCCCATTTGCTGCCAGAACTGCACGCTGGCCCAGTTGACTGTGTTGGCTTGCACCGACAGGTGCACCGGCATCTGCGGGAAGTGCTGGCGTACCAGCATGATCAGGCCGGGATCGGACATGATCAGCGCGTCTGGTGCCATGTCGATGACCGGTGCCAGGTCCTTGAGGAAGGTCTTGAGCTTGGCGTTGTGCGGGGCGATGTTGACCACCACGTAGAAGCGCTTGCCCAGGGCATGCGCCTCCTGGATGCCCAGCGCCAGGTTGGCGTGGTCGAATTCGTTGTTGCGCACCCGCAAGCTGTAGCGCGGCTGGCCGGCGTAGACCGCGTCGGCGCCGTAGGCAAAGGCGTAGCGCATGGTCTTGAGGGTGCCGGCAGGGGCCAGCAGTTCGGGCTTGGCAGTAGGGTTCATGTGCGCACCGGGGCAAAAAGGCCGGGATGCTAGGGGCGATGGACAAGGCGCGTATTGATTTGCGTCAAGTGAGCACGGCACTTTTGCCCATGTGCCGTGCACTAATCACTCACTAGCCATGTGAGGAACTGCGATGAACGAAACCGCGCTACAGAACAAAGCCCTGGCAGTCCTCCTGGCGCTGGTGACCATTGCCTTCTTCTGGATCCTGCTGCCGTACTACGGCGCCATTTTCTGGGCGGTGATCCTCGGCATCCTGTTCGCCCCGCTGCAACGCCACCTGCTGATCCGCTTCGGGCGGCGGCGCAACCTGGCCGCGGCCACGACCACCCTGGTGTGCCTGTTGGTGGCCATCCTGCCGGTAATCATCACCAGTGCGCTGCTGGTACAGGAGGGCGCCACGCTGTACCAGCGTATCGAGAGCGGGCAGCTGGACATTGCCGGTTACGTCGAGCGCGGCAAGGACATGCTCCCGGCATTTGCCCAGCATGGCCTGGACAACATGGGCATGGGCAACCTCGACGGCTTGCGTGACAAGATCACCAAGTGGGCAACCCAGGGTAGCCAGGCGTTGGCCACCCAGGCCTTCAGCTTTGGCCAGGGCACGTTCGAGTTCGTGATCAGCTTTGGCATCATGATGTACCTGCTGTTTTTCTTCCTGCGTGACGGCCCGGAAGTGGCCCGCCGGGTAAGGCTGGCGGTGCCGCTGCCCGAGCACCAGAAGCGCCGTTTGCAGCTGAAGTTCAACCGTGTGGTACGGGCGACGGTGAAAGGCAACGTGTTGGTGGCCATTACCCAAGGGGCGTTGGGCGGCTTTATCTTCTGGGTACTGGATATCCCCAGTGCGCTGGTGTGGGCGGTGCTGATGGCGTTTCTGTCGCTGCTGCCAGCGGTGGGCGCGGGCATCATCTGGGCGCCGGTGGCCGCGTATTTCCTGCTGACCGGGGCGATACTGCCGGGGATTGTCCTGACCGCGTTCGGGGTGCTGGTGATTGGCCTGGTGGACAACGTGTTGCGGCCGATCCTGGTGGGCAAGGATACGCGCATGCCGGACTACCTGATTTTGGTGTCGACGCTGGGTGGCCTGGCGGTGTTCGGGCTCAACGGCTTTGTGATCGGGCCATTGATCGCTGCGCTGTTCGTGTCCAGCTGGGCGATCTTTGCCGCGACCAAGCCGCAGGTGCAATTGCCGCAGTGAGGGCGCAAGTGGGGCCGCTTTGCGGCCCATCGCCAGCAAGCCGCTCCCACAGGTACTGCGCCAATCTTGAAAGCTGCGCTGTCCCTGTGGGAGCTGGCTTGCCGGCGATGGGCTGCAAAGCAGCCCCACTGGCCGGGTCAGGAAGTTTGCGGCATCTCGCCTTTGGCCAGGCGTCGGTTGATGTCGGCAATCACTTCAGGCAGCTCGTTGATGGTGTCGATCAGGTAGTGCGGGCGCGAGCCGGCAAACAGTGCGTGGATGCGCGCACGTTCGCTTTCCAGCTTCTTGGCACTCAGTGCGCGGAAGCCTTCCCAGGTCAGGCCCAGGGCGTTGCCCGAGCACACCAGGGCCACGGTCCACATGCCGGCGCGGCGGCCCTCAAGAATACCCGGCACGGTGTCGTCGACCTTTACGCAGGCCGCCACATCGTCAATGCCCAGTGCTATCACGTTGGCCAGGGCCTGGGCCGGCCATGGTCGGCCGTTCGGGGTTTCGTCGGTGGCCACCACATGGTCGGCCACGTAGCCGTTCTGCGCGGCCAGCGCCACCACCTTGTCCATCACCACTTTCGGGTAGCCCGAGCACGAACCGATCTTCAGGCCGTCCTGGCGCAGCCCGGTGAGGGTCTCCAGGGCGCCGGGGATCAGTGCCGAGTGCACGGCGATTTTTTCGATCTGCAAGGGCATGAAACGGTTGTAGATGGCAGTAACGTCATCGTCGGTGGGGGTGCGGCCGAATACCTTGCGGTAGCGCTCGGCAATTTCCGGCACGTCGCACAGGGTGCGGATGTGGTCCCATTTGCCCATGCCCATCGGGCCTCGGGCCTCCTCGATGGACACCTGCACGTCGAACTCGGCGAAGGCTTCGACAAAGATCTGGGTAGGGGCGAAGGAGCCGAAATCGACCACGGTGCCGGCCCAGTCGAGGATGGCGGCTTGCAGCTGGGTAGGGTTGCTGTAGTTCATGTGCGCTATTTCCTGAATTCGGGTGGGCAAAGGGGGTCAGATGTCCAGCACTTCCATTTCCCGCAGCACATCGGCCACGGCATTCACGGCGGCTTGCATGCCGTCCGGGCCGACCACACCGATGCAACCGACGCGGAAGGTTTCAACCTGGGTCAGCTTGCCCGGGTAGAGGATGAAGCCCTTGGCCTTGACCCGCTCGTAGAAGTCCTTGAACTGGTAGCGGGCATCGTTCGGTGCGTGGAACGTGACAATGATCGGCGCCTGGATCTCGGCCGGCAGGAAGCTGCGCAGGCCGATGGCGGCCATGCCGTCGAGCAGGGTCTTGCAGTTGTCGGCGTAGCGTTGGTGGCGGGCTGGCAGGCCACCTTCTTCGTTGTATTGCTGCAGTGCTTCGTGCAGGGCCGCGACCACGTGGGTGGGTGGGGTGAAGCGCCACTGGCCGGTCTTGGCCATGTAGGTGTGCTGGTCGTGCAGGTCCATGGCCAGCGAGTGGGCGTTGCCTTCGGCAGCGGCCAGGGCGGTTTTTTCGGCGAACACGAAGCCCATGCCCGGTACGCCTTCCAGGCACTTGCCGGAGGCGGCGATCAGCGCTTCGAAGGGGATTTCGCGGGCATCGACAGGCAATGCGCCGAACGAGCTCATGGCATCGATGATCAGGCGCTTGCCGTGGCGTTTGATCACCTGTGCGATCTCGGGCAGCGGGTTGAGGATGCCGGTGCTGGTTTCGCAGTGGATCAATGCCACGTGGGTCACGGCCGGGTCGGCAGCCAGCAGGCGGTCGACATCGGCGGCGGTGGTCGGTTGGTCTTCGGCGGTTTCGAAGGTGCTGTAGGTACGGCCCAGCACTTTGCAGATTTTCGCCAGGCGTTGGCCATAAGCGCCGTTGATCAGCACCAGGACCTTGCCATCGCGTGGCACCAGGGTGCCGATGGCCGCTTCCACGGCGAAGGTGCCGCTGCCTTGCAGGGGTACGCAGTGGTGGCTGGCGCTGCCGTCGATGATCGCCAGCAGTTGTTCGCAGACGCTGGCGGTCAGTTGGTTGAAATCACGGTCCCAGGAGCCCCAGTCCACCAGCATGGCTTGGCGGGTGCGGATTGATGTGGTCAGGGGACCTGGGGTCAGCAGAATCGGGGCGTTGCTCATTCCGTTATTCCTCACAAGCGGTGGGCTGAAACTACGGGGCCTAGGTTGCAATTCGCGCTGTCATCAATCAAATTGTTTGTTGTTATCCCAGCTATAAGTCAGGCCGATAAATATGAACCTGTTCCAGCTACGTGCCTTCGACGCCGTGGCCCGTGAGGGCAGCTTTACCCGTGCCGCCGAGCGCCTGTTCATCAGCCAGCCGGCGGTAACCGGGCACGTCAAGGCGCTGGAGGAGCACTACCAGATCACCTTGTTGCGGCGTACCGCTCGGCGGGTGGAACTGACCGAGGAGGGCACCCGCCTGGCGGCCATCACCCGCGCCATGTTCGGGCTGGCCGAAGAAGCGCAGGCCATGCTTGAAGCCAACCGCCAGTTGCTGACCGGGCGCCTGGAGGTAGCGGCCGATGGCCCGCACCGGGTTATGCCCATGCTGGCGCAGCTGCGCGAGCGTTACCCTGGCATTACCGTCAACTTGCGCCTGGGCAACGCGCAGGAGACGCTGGCTGCACTGCTGTCCGAGCATGCCGATGTGGCGGTGCTGACCGAGATCGAGCCACGCAAGGGCCTGCACTTGCAGAACCTGTGCGAATCCCGTTTGTGCGCGCTGTTGCCGGTCGGGCACGATTGGGCCAGGGGGGAGGGTGACTTGCCGTTGGCCGCACTGCATCAGCAGATCATGGTGCTGCGTGAACCAAGTTCGACCACACGGCGCACCTTCGACAAGGCGTGTGGTAAAGCGGCTGTGCAACCTAGGGTGCTGCTGGGCTGGACAGCCGTGAGGCGGTAACCGAGGCGGTGGCCGCGCAATTGGGTATTGGTGTGGTGTCGTCGACCGAGGTGGCCCATGACCCGCGCGTGGTAGCGCGCCCGCTGGCGGGTGCTGGCCTGGCCAACCAGCATATGGTCGGTTGCCTGGAACGGCGCCGTGAACTGCGCCTGATCCAGGCGTTTCTGGGGTTGGCCGCAGGCCTGTGACGGGATTGGCATGAGCGAGAAAGACACCATTTCCATGCAACTGGTGCGTGAAGCACTGTTGCAGACCTGCCCGGCTGGCGAGCCGGATGCGGCGTTGCTGGCGCGTGCCGGCATCGATGCCGGGCAGCTTGACCTGGCCGAGGCGCGAGTGGGCGCAGATGCCTACGCGCGGCTGTGGCGACTGCTGGCACGGCGCTGCAACGACGAGTTTTTTGCCATGGACCGGCGCGGCCTGCGCAGCGGCAGCCTGGCCTTCATTGCCCGCAGCGCCATGGCCCAACCCACGCTGGCGGCGGCGCTGGACAACATGCTGGCCTTCCTGTCGCTGATGCTCGAAGACCTGCAGCCAAGCCTGGTGCGCCAGCAGAGCCTGGCCGAAATCGTGATCAACGAGCCCAGCGACTCACCGCGTCGGGCGTTCACCTACTTCACCTTCTGGATGATCGTCCATGGCGTTGCCTGCTGGCTCGCCGGGCGGCGCATTCCCATTTTGGCCATCGACCTGCGCTGCGCCGAACCGCCGTTCTGCGACGATTACCGGGTCATGTTCTCGGAAAACCTGCAGTTCGGCCGACCGCGCACACGGATGATCATCGCTGCCGAAAGCCTTGACCTGCCCGTGCGGCGCAGCGATGAAGAGCTGCAACGCTTCCTGGCCGAGGCACCGGGCAACATCCTGGTCAAGTACCGCGACCCCGACAGCCTGGCGCGGCGCATCAGGCTGCGTTTGCTGGGCATGAAGCCCGACCTGTGGCCGGATGCCGAACAGCTGGCGGGCAGCCTGCACATGTCGGTGTCGACGTTGCGCCGCCGCCTGGCGGAGGAGGGGCAGAACTACCAGGGCATCAAGGACAGCGTGCGGCGTGAGCTGGCAATTGCCTGGCTGGCGCAGGCGCAAATGGGCGTGGCCGAGATAGCCGAGCACTTGGGTTTTGCCGACAGCGAGCTCGTTCTACAAGGCGTTCCGCAAGTGGTTTGGTTGTAACCCGGGGCATTACCGCACACTGGTAACCCGGGATGCCTGACCGGTTCGGCGGTGCTGCTTCCCACTGAATCGGGGGCTGAGGCTCGTGCACTGTGAGCGACCTTCCATTACAAGGTCGCTGACGCATGAAACCCTCGTTCTTTTCCACGGATAAAGCCGCAGAGCGCAAGCACGCCGAAACACTCACCGACGCCTTTCTGGCCAAGCGCCTGCCCGCCTGGTTGCAAAAACTGCCGACTGACCGGGTCAAGCCATTGCACGATGCGATGCTGGCGCATGACAAGAGCCTCCGGCCGCTGACCCTTGCAACCCGGCCGCTGCTGTCGCCGCAACAATTTGCTGCCCTGCAATTACAGCCATTGATCGACCTGTTGCTGGATGAACCCCGCAAGCTCGACGAACTGGAGTGCCTGGAGCGTTGGTATGTGGCGACCGTGACCAAGCAGATGGTGCCCACCGTAGAGGAGCGTTCACAGCGCTCACCGGCGCTGCTGCGCCTGATGCACAATTTTTCCAGCGGTAAGCCGTTGTTCGAAAACGCGGGGCTGGTTGCCATTGGCGAGGACCAGATCCTGCTGCGCGAGGTGGACATCACCTTGCTCTGCCGCGAACTGGACGTTGGCCAGGAATACCAGCAAATGCTTGATGAAGTGTTCGTCGAGAGTACCCAAGGCTTGCTGGCCGAGCACAAGCGCACGGCATTTGCCCTGGCCTGCGAGTTGGCTATCTGCAAGGGGCATCTCACACTCGATCAATACGTTGCGTTGAGCCAGTTAGGTAAGGGCGAGCCTGCTACGGCGGATCAAAAGCTGACCGCAACGCCCGGTGAGCTTAGCGTTTTGGGGTGTAGCCTGAGCAACGGAATGCTGTTGCAACTGCAAGGCTCCGCGGAAGAGGACGAGCACGTTATCGTCTATCAGCCGGACGACCCTGACCAGGTGTTTCGCAGCTTCCCCTCCCTGGCAGCATTGTCGGCCTTCTTCGTCGAAGCGCTACGCAAGGATGACGTTCTCAGGGCAGTGTATGGCCAGGTTCGCACCCGCGAGCGCGCAGACTTTGCCCTGACCCTGAGCAAACGCCTGACCGATGATGTGCCCGATCTCGAACTGCAGAGTGTTACGTCTGATTCGGATGTTTTCAGCATCTTGGCAAAACGCCAGGTCGAGCGGCTGAAGGATGATGGCCGGTTGCTGCTCGTGCCTACCGACGATGCAGATGACGCAGCCGCCAGGGCTCGGCTGGAGGTGTGGAAAGGTATCGGCTTCGAAGCACTTGGGCTGGCCGGGCTGTTTGTGCCGGTAATTGGCGTTGCACTGTTCGGTTATATGGTAGCGGACACCCTTCACGAAGCCTATGAAGGTGTTGTGGACTGGAGTGAGGGGCATCAGCATGAAGCGCTTGAGCACCTGTTCAAGGTGGTTGCCACGGTAGCCGTGGTGGCTGCCACGGGTGTCACGGCGGTCGCGGCGGCGGGGGCCTTGCGCCGTAGCGTTTTCGTGGATGGGCTGGAACCTGTGAACACCAGTGCCGGGCCGCGGCTGTGGAACGATGATTTGCAGAGCTACGCAGTAACACCGGACAACCCCAGCCTTCGAGATGATGGCCTGTATGAGGGCGGCGGGCAGCGTTATCTGCGTATCGATGAGCACTATTACCCACTGCATCAGGATGCACCCGGGCAGGCTTGGCGGTTGCGTCATCCGCAGCGCGCAGACGCTTATGCCCCGCCCGTGGTGTTCAATGGCGAACGCTGCTGGCGGCTGCGTTCAGAGCGCGTTCTGGAATGGGATGACAGCACACAGATGCTCAATCGGCTGTGGCCCATGGACCCGCCCTTGAGCGCAGAGAAAGCGGACCAGATCCTGCGTGTGGCCGATGTCGACAAGGAGGAACTGCGAGGCATGCTGGCGCAGAGCCGGCCGTTGCCGGTCAGCTTGCGTGACACGCTGCGCCGCTACCAGGCTGCTGTCCGGCTTGAACGCCTGTTTGGTGCCCTGGAAACCTCTGCGGATGTGATCGGTGATGCGCAAGTCCTGGCTTGGTGCAATGGCCATTCGGACCTGCAAGGCATCGCTGAAGAGGATATGGGCGCGGTGCTGCTGGAGCGTCGCGGGGACTTGTGGTCTGCGCTGTTGAAGCACCTCGCCGAAGAGTTGCCGCATGCGACGGATGGCGCGCAAACTGAACAGGCAGCACTGTTGGGCTACCTGAAGCGCGATTTGCCCGGCCTGCCCCCAGCCTATGCATTGCAGGTTGTGCGCGATGTGGACCCGATCACTGGCAACCTGGCGAGTTTCGATTCACGTGTGCCCATGCAGGTCATGACCCACGCGCGTGCGGCGCTCTCCATGGCCAGGCTGACGCGCGCGCTTGAAGGTTTGTTGCTGGGCACCGATTACCACGACGGTACAGGTGAGCTGGTGCTGGCTTCCTTGGCGAGGCTGCCCAACTGGCCCCGGTCAGTGAATCTGGAGCTGCGGCAGTTTTCGCCTTTTGGCCGCCGGATTGCCCTTCAGGACCCGAGTGGCGCGCGTGAGGCGCTCACTACGCTGGTTTGGCGCGCGGGCCGGTTCTACCTGTATGACAGTGATGGGCTAGCACTGGACATCGAAGTCGAGGAACCCGCCGGCCTTTTTCAGGCCATTGTCGCCTTGCTGGACGAGCCTCAGCGCAAGGCCTTGGGCATTGCCGGTAACGATAGCCCGGCTAACCTGCGCAAGGCGATCATCAAGGGGCTTCCCGGCGATCGCAAGGGGCTGCTTGAGCGGGTTGGCTGGACGACGTCAGCCCCCACGTTCACCTCAGTTCAGCGATTGCCCGACAGCCGGGTGGGCTACCCTTTGGGTAACTTTCTGGCGCGAGAGATGGGCTATCACCACTATATTTCGTCACTAAGGCGCCGTGTGCGCGTGCTGTATCCAACACTCACGGTCGCCGAAGGGCAATCGTTGATTGAGGAGTGGGTCGAGCGCGGCCGCGATCCCTTTGATGAACTGCTGTCCCAGGAGATGAACTACGCCAGCCTGGATGATGCACTCAGCCGATGGGAGCGTGCGGCGGATGAAATGACGGCCCTGCGGGCAAGGCGCAGGCAGTTTGCCGACCGTTTGCGCGGCGCCTGGCGCTACGAAGGCAGGGTAGTAACCGACAATGATGGCCACGTCCTGGGCCGTGAACTTGACCTTTCCGGGTGGCAGGTAGAAAACCTGCCAAACCTGCCGTCCACCGTCGACCTTGATCACATCGTGTCACTGAACATGAGCGGGATGGACCTGCTGCAGATGCCCAGGAGCTTCTTGAGCTGTTTCGAAAACCTGCAGACATTGACCCTGAACAACAACCTGCTGACTACTGTTCCGTCGGAAATTGGCCGGTTGACCGACCTGCGGGTGCTGCATATCCGGCATAACCTGATTCAGATGGATGCCGCAGGCGCAGCGTTGCTGTCCAGGTTGAGCGAACTGCGGATGCTGGTGATGGACCACAACCCGTTGCGCACGCTCAACCTCGATTTTGCCCAGCTTCGCGAGTTGCGAGTACTGCGCGCAGCCAACTGCGCGCTGCGTACCGTACCGCGCAACCTCGAACTCAGCACTCAACTGACGGTGGCCGATCTGCCCTTCAACCAGATATCTTCGCTACCGCAGGGGTTACTGGATATGCCGAGGGTATTCAGGCGAGGCGTGAACCTAACCTTCAACCCGCTGACAATGGCGGATTTTGCTGCGCTTGCGGTGGATGACGAGGTCAGCCCGATTGTGGTGCCACGGCCCGACAGCGAGGCATCGCTGCGGCAATGGCTGGAGGCCGTGGATACTGCCCGGCAGCCGGCGCGGCGTGCACTGTGGGGGCGTGTGGCGGCGTTCGCTGACAGCGATGCCCTGATAGACCTGCTGGGTGAGCTTACACACAGCCAGGACTACCGGCAGAACGTTGATCACTCCCGGGCCTATGTCACTGACCAGGTATGGCAGTTGCTGGAACAGGTGGACGATGACGAGGCGTTGCGAGCAGACCTGTTTGCCCACGCGGGCGTTCAGTTGACTTGCCATGACAGTGTCGCCGAGCGGTTCAGCCGGCTTTGGTTGCGTGCGTTGGTCCATGCCGCCGAAAACCGTGCGCAAGCCGACCGTGGCGGTGAGCAGTTGCTTGAGCTGGGCCGGGCGCTGTTTCGTATGGAGCGGCTGGATGCTTTTGCCAGGCAGGAGGTCAACTGGCGGCAAGCGCGCGGCGAGGTGGTTGACGAGCTGGAGGTCGTGCTTGGCTTTCGCGTGAACCTGGCTGCCCGCCTGGGCCTGGTGGGGCAGCCGCGGAGCATGCTGTTCGGTAGCCTCGCGAATATCACACCTGAACTCGCTGACCGTGCCTACGACGCCGTGATGCTCGACGAGGCAAGCGGGGCCTTGGCAGAAAGCTTGGGTAACCAGGAGTTCTGGAGCACCTACCTTGAACAACGGTACCGCCAGTTGTTCAGTGATCACCGCGATGAATTCGCCGCCCGTGGTACTGCGCTTGAAGAGCGCGAGGAGGCTGGCGAGTTGCAAGGTGAGGCCTACCGGCTAGCCTACGAACAGTTGGCGGATGAGCGCGAAGCAATACGCCTGCGGATCGTGATCACCCTCACTCAGGAGGCGCTGGCGCAAGCGGCTGCCGGTATACCGCTCGATGCGCCAGAGGCCGACGAGGCAGCTGAAGCGGTAACGGGCGAATCCGATCAGCCGGGTTGACCCTTTTGGCCATTGCCGGATAAGCCCGCCGGCGCGAATATCGTCAGACCGATGGTGCACTCCAACAATAAGAAACCAGGAGTCTGACGATGCGCGATTACGCCGAGGCGGTTCGTTCGTTCAACCATGAACAGGCCGCTGCCCAGGCCCTGCATGGCAACCTCGACGCGCTCAATGCCTGTGTCGAATGCTGCGACCGCCATGTGGGTGGCGAGCGGCCGGCGCTGGTATGGGTTGGCCGGGAGGGTGACTGCAAGCGTTTCACCTTCGAGCAACTGCAACACGATGCCAGCCGCTTCGCCAATGTGCTGAAGGCGCAAGGCGTGGTTGCCGGAGACCGAGTGGCCGGCCTGATGCCGCGTACGCCTGAATTACTGGTGACCATCCTCGCCACCTGGCGCCTGGGTGCGGTGTACCAGCCTTTGTTCACTGCTTTCGGGCCCAAGGCCATCGAGCACCGTCTGGAGCAGTCGCATGCCAAGGTTGTCGTCACCGACCAGCATAACCGCGGCAAGCTGGACGATGTGACAGCCTGCCCCACCATCGTCACGGTCAACGGGCGCCCAGGTGATCTGGACTTCCATCAATGCCTGGACGCTGCGACTGAGGTGTGTGACCCCGTCATGCGCAAGGGCGATGACCCTTTCTTGCTGATGTTCACCTCCGGTACCACGGGCCCCGCCAAACCACTGGAAGTACCGTTGCGCGCCATCGTGGCTTTCCAAGGCTACATGCGCGAAGCGATCGACCTGCGGCCCGAGGACAATTTCTGGAACCTGGCCGACCCCGGTTGGGCGTATGGCCTCTACTACGCCGTCACCGGGCCGTTGGCGCTGGGCCATGCGACCACTTTCTACGATGGCCCGTTCAGCGTTGAAAGCTGTGCCCGCGTGATCGACCAACTGGGCATCACCAACCTGGCGGGTTCACCTACCGCCTACCGGTTGCTGATCGCCGCGGGCAGTGAGTTTTCCGCACCCGTCAAGGGGCGCCTGCGCGTGGTCAGCAGCGCAGGTGAGCCGCTCAACCCCGAAGTGATCCGCTGGTTTGCCGACGAGCTGGGCGTGACCATTCACGACCACTATGGGCAAACCGAGCTGGGCATGGTGCTGTGCAACCACCATGGGCTGCAGCACCCGGTGCACATGGGCTCTGCAGGTTTCGCCATACCCGGCCACCGCATCGTGGTGCTGGACGAGCAGGGCCTGGAGCTGCCCGCCGGGCAACCCGGCATCCTTGCCGTCGACCGCGAGCAGTCGCCCCTGTGCTGGTTTGGCGGCTACCACGGTGTGCCGACCAAGTCGTTTGTCGGCAAGTATTACCTCAGTGGTGACACCGTCGAGCTCAATTCCGATGGCAGCATCAGTTTCGTCGGTCGCAGTGATGACGTGATTACCACGTCTGGTTATCGCGTGGGGCCATTCGACGTCGAGAGCGCGTTGATCGAGCACCCGGCCGTGATTGAGGCGGCCGTCATTGGCAAGCCAGACCCTGAACGCACCGAGCTGATCAAGGCTTTTGTGGTGCTGGCCAAGGATGTTGCTGGCAGCGTGGAGCTGGAAGATGCGCTGCGCCAGCACGTGCGTCAGCGGCTGTACGCCCATGCCTACCCCCGTGAAATCGAATTCGTCAGCGAGCTGCCCAAGACCCCGAGCGGCAAGCTGCAACGCTTCATCCTGCGCAACCAGGAAGTCGCCAAACAAAACGCGCAACAGGCCACCCCTGCCAGCGCCTGAAAGGAAACCGATCATGCAGATTGCCAATAAACACTTCATCGTCAGCGGCGCCGCCTCCGGGCTGGGTGCCGCCACTGCACAGATGCTGGTCGAGGCCGGCGCCAAGGTCATGCTGGTCGACCTCAACGCCCAGGCCGTCGAGGCCAAGGCCCGCGAGCTGGGTGACAGCGCCCGCTTCGCCGTGGCCGACATCAGCGACGAACAGGCCGCCCAGGCGGCGGTCGATGCAGCGGTCAGCGCGTTTGGCAGCCTGCACGGGCTGGTGAATTGCGCGGGCATCGTCGGTGCCGAGAAGGTACTGGGCAAGCAAGGCCCGCATGGCTTGGCCAGCTTCGCCAAGGTCATCAACGTCAACCTGGTCGGCAGCTTCAACCTGCTGCGCCTGGCGGCGGCGGCCATGGCTGAAGGGGCAGCCGATGAGGGGGGCGAGCGCGGCGTGATCATCAACACCGCCTCCATCGCCGCCTACGACGGCCAGATCGGCCAGGCCGCCTACGCTGCCTCCAAAGGCGCCATCGCCAGCCTGACTCTGCCCGTTGCCCGTGAACTGGCGCGCTTTGGCATCCGCGTGATGACCATTGCCCCGGGCATCTTCGAAACGCCAATGATGGCCGGCATGACCGAGGAAGTACGCGCGTCACTGGCTGCTGGTGTGCCGTTCCCGCCGCGCCTGGGGCGCCCGCAGGAGTACGCCGCGCTGGCCCGCCACATCATCGAGAACAGCATGCTCAACGGCGAAGTGATCCGCCTTGACGGCGCGCTGCGCATGGCTGCCAAGTAAGG
This sequence comes from Pseudomonas sp. MM223, assembly GCA_947090765.1. NCBI lineage: Bacteria > Pseudomonadati > Pseudomonadota > Gammaproteobacteria > Pseudomonadales > Pseudomonadaceae > Pseudomonas > Pseudomonas sp. MM223. The sequence goes on from OX352322.1 coordinate 2,248,874, forward strand.
AGAACGAACATGACCCTCGCCAATGACCCGATCGTAATCGTCAGCGCCGTGCGCACGCCCATGGGCGGCCTGCAGGGCGACCTCAAAAGCCTGACCGCGCCGCAACTGGGCAGCGCGGCCATCCGTGGCGCCGTCGAACGCGCCGGCATCGATGCCGCCAGTGTCGACCAGGTGCTGTTCGGCTGTGTGCTGCCGGCCGGGCAGGGCCAGGCCCCGGCACGCCAGGCGGCGCTGGGCGCCGGGCTGGACAAGCACACCACCTGCACCACCCTGAACAAGATGTGCGGCTCGGGCATGCAGGCGGCGATCATGGCCCATGACCTGCTGCTGGCCGGCACTGCCGACGTGGTGGTGGCCGGTGGCATGGAAAGCATGACCAACGCCCCGTACCTGCTGGACAAAGCCCGTGGCGGTTACCGCATGGGCCACGGCAAGATCATCGACCACATGTTCATGGACGGCCTGGAAGACGCTTACGACAAAGGCCGCCTGATGGGCACCTTTGCCGAGGACTGCGCCCAGGCCAATGCCTTCAGCCGTGAAGCCCAGGACCAGTTCGCCATCGCCTCGCTGACCCGTGCCCAGGCAGCGATAACCAGCGGCCGCTTTGCCGCCGAGATCGTGCCGGTGGAAATCACCGAAGGTAAGGAAAAGCGCGTGATCAAGGACGACGAGCAGCCGCCCAAGGCACGTCTGGACAAGATCCCGCAGCTCAAGCCGGCCTTCCGCGAAGGCGGCACGGTGACCGCTGCCAACGCCAGTTCGATTTCTGATGGCGCCGCCGCGCTGGTGCTGATGCGCCGCTCCGAAGCCGAAAAACGCGGCCTGAAGCCGCTGGCGGTGATTCACGGTCATGCCGCCTTTGCAGACACGCCGGCACTGTTCCCCACTGCGCCGATCGGTGCCATCGACAAACTGATGAAACGTACAGGTTGGAGCCTGGCCGAGGTTGACCTGTTTGAAATCAACGAGGCCTTTGCGGTCGTGACCCTGGCGGCCATGAAGCACCTCGACCTGCCTCACGACAAGGTCAATATCCATGGCGGCGCCTGCGCCCTGGGCCACCCGATCGGCGCGTCCGGCGCACGCATCCTGGTGACCCTGCTGTCGGCCTTGCGCCAGAACAACCTGCGCCGCGGCGTGGCGGCCATCTGCATTGGCGGCGGCGAGGCCACGGCCATGGCCGTCGAATGCCTGTACTGAGGTGAATCATGCTGGTAACTGACGAGCAACAACAGATCGCCGACGCGGTACGCGCCTTTGCCCAGGAACGCCTGAAACCCTTTGCCGAGCAGTGGGACAAAGAACACCGCTTCCCCAAGGAGGCCATCGATGAGATGGCCGAGCTGGGCCTGTTCGGCATGCTGGTGCCGGAGCAGTGGGGCGGCAGTGACACCGGTTACGTGGCCTACGCCATGGCCCTGGAGGAGATCGCTGCTGGTGATGGTGCCTGTTCGACCATCATGAGCGTGCACAACTCGGTGGGTTGCGTGCCGATCCTGCGTTTCGGCAGCGAGCAGCAAAAAGAGCAGTTTCTCACCCCGCTGGCCACGGGTGCGATGCTGGGCGCCTTCGCCCTGACCGAACCGCAGGCAGGTTCTGATGCCAGCAGCCTGAAAACCCGTGCAAAGCTCGATGGTGACCACTACGTGCTCAACGGCAGCAAGCAGTTCATCACCTCCGGGCAAAATGCCGGGGTGGTGATTGTGTTTGCCGTGACGGACCCTGAGGCCGGCAAACGTGGCATCAGTGCCTTCATCGTGCCTACCGATACGCCGGGCTACCAGGTGGCGCGGGTTGAAGACAAACTCGGCCAGCATGCGTCCGACACCTGCCAGATTGTGTTCGACAACGTGCGCGTGCCGGTGGCCAACCGCCTGGGCGCCGAAGGCGAGGGCTACAAGATTGCTTTGGCCAACCTCGAAGGCGGCCGCATCGGTATCGCCTCGCAGGCCGTGGGCATGGCCCGTGCGGCATTCGAAGTGGCGCGTGACTACGCCAACGAACGGCAAAGCTTTGGCAAGGCGCTGATCGAGCACCAGGCCGTGGCTTTCCGCCTGGCCGACATGGCGACGAAAATTGCCGTGGCCCGGCAGATGGTGCTGCACGCTGCCGCACTGCGCGACGCCGGGCGCCCGGCGCTGGTGGAAGCGTCGATGGCCAAGCTGTTTGCCTCGGAAATGGCCGAAAAGGTCTGTTCGGATGCCTTGCAGACCCTGGGCGGTTATGGCTATCTGAGTGACTTCCCGCTGGAGCGGATCTACCGCGACGTTCGGGTTTGCCAGATCTACGAAGGCACCAGCGACATTCAGCGCATGGTCATTGCGCGCAATCTTTGAAGGAGCAGACTGCATGGCATTCGAAACCATCCTGTTGGACATCCACGGCAAGGTCGGCCTGATTACCCTCAACCGCCCGCAGGCGCTGAACGCGCTGAACGCGCAGATCGTTGGCGAGATCAACCAGGCGCTGGACCAGCTCGAACGCGACCCGAACATCGGCTGCGTGGTGCTCACGGGGTCGGCCAAGGCCTTTGCCGCTGGCGCCGACATCAAGGAAATGGCCGACCTGCAATACCCGCAGATCTACGTCGATGACCTGTTCAGCGATGCCGACCGGATTGCCAACCGCCGCAAGCCGATCATTGCTGCGGTATCCGGCTTCGCCCTGGGCGGCGGCTGCGAGCTGGCCATGATGTGTGACTTCATCCTCGCTGCCGACAACGCCAAATTTGGTCAGCCGGAAATCAACCTCGGTGTGCTGCCGGGCATGGGCGGCACCCAGCGGCTCACCCGTGCGGTGGGCAAGGCCAAGGCCATGGAACTGTGCCTGACCGGCCGCCTGATGGGCGCCGAAGAGGCTGAGCGTGCTGGCCTGGTGGCGCGTATCGTGCCGCAGGCGGAGTTGGTGGAAGAGGCGCTGAAAGTGGCGGCGACCATCGCCAGCAAATCGATCCCGGTAAGCATGATGGTCAAGGAAAGCGTCAACCGGGCGTTCGAAGTCACCCTCAGTGAAGGCGTGCGCTTCGAGCGCCGGGTGTTCCACGCGGCCTTTGCCACCGAGGACCAGAAGGAAGGCATGGCGGCGTTCATTGCCAAGCGCGAGGCGCAGTTCAAGGACCGCTGAGTGGCGGGCGGGGCGCCGACAAGCGGCGGCGCCCCTTGCTTCAGGCGTTGAAGAAGTACTGTTCTGCTGCCGCCTGGTCGATCGGGCTGCGGTAAACCTCCACCGTATGGCCGTGGCTATCTACAGCGGTATGCCCCCGTGCCATGCGTTGCTCCGCCGTTTTCAAGTGGGCTGCGGTGTAGGCCGGCTTGTCGGTGTCCGGTCGGGGGTAATGGAAGTGTGCATACCACAGGTCTTCACCGGCATGGCGAATGATGTACTCATCCAGATAATCATCGGCACGCCCTGGTAGTTTGGCCAGGCGCTGACGGGCGCTGCGGGCCTGGATTTGCACCTGTGCGTGCTCCAACAGGAAACGCAGTTCGCTCATCCTTGGCTTTTGCTTGAGTGCGGCACGTATGCGCAGCTGTGTCGCTTGCGTAGACAGTGTGGCAGACAGGTCTTCCAGTGCCTTGATACTCAAGGCCGCGTCACCCTCACGGCTTCCCTCGTCGGTTTCATTGGCCCTTGTCAGGTGTTGCTCGATGGCGCGGCGATGGGTGTCGAGTACGTCACGGTGATGATCGAGGATTTCTTCGATTTCTACAGGCAGATAGCTGCGGGTTTTGGCGCTTTGCATCAGGGCCAGGTCCTTGCGCGCGCTTTTCAGGTGCTTGTCGGCTTGCCTGAGCAGCGTTTTCAGTTTGGCGGGCGCAGGTGCGGCTGGCTTGGCCAACGCGCTCGGCAATGCAACCCATTGGCCCTGTTCGCGCTTGTAACTGCGGGCAACGCTGCCTTCGCTAGCGCCGGGTATATCGACAATATCCAGGTTTTCGGCGCGAGGTTGCCCGAGCATCAAGCCGTCTTCCTGTGTTTCGATCAGGCCCGGCAAGTGGCGGGTTAACTGGGTGACGGAGTTGGAAGGTGGGGCATCAGGGTACTCGGCCAGATCATCTGCCACCTCTTTGCCGTAATCGCCCACATCGGTTTGCAACTGCCGCAGTACCGAGGGAACCGCGGCAGCGTCGAATTGCTCCTCCAATATCGTCAAGCGACGTTTTGCCGTGGCCAGGTGCCCGGCGATGCTTTCAAGCAGCCGTCGCCTGATTTCGTCTGCTGGGTTTTGCTGTTTCGCCAACTGCAGGCGCTGGCTGATGGCCAGTTCGATACTGTTCCAGAAGCGGTCAAGCCAGTAGTTGGCGGTAACGTCGATATCCAGGATTGAAATGCGGTTTGTGCAGGCTTCGATACGCATCATCCGCCAGTACAAGGGTGACCAGCCTGCCACTTTCTGTTTCAAACTGTTGTACATGCCTGTGGCGTTGGGCAAGGAGGGACTGGCGAGCTGGCGCAGTTGCTCCAGCCTCTTTTCCAGGGCGACGGCGTTGGCGAAAAGCTGATCAGCGAGGTCATACAGCGTGCCAAGGCGTGGGGTCAGGATGGCGACATCCTCGTCGCTGACGTCGTCCTTGTTTTCGATCATTTCGGCAAGCCGTGCCCGTTCAGGTTTGTGCAGCCGCCTGAGGATCGCGCGGATGCTCAACTGGCAGTCGAGCAGGTGTGCCAGGGTGCCTGCACGTTTGGTCTTGTAGGTGCTGACGGGCGTGAGCTCGTTCAACTCGTGCATGCGCAGTAGGTGTTCATCAAGGAAGGTTTCGAACGCTTGCAGCTTGGCCAGCGCGCCACGCAGCAGCCTGGGTTCTTCGGCATCAAGGATTGTTGCGCGGACCTTGTTCAGGTACGCCAGGCGCCCGGGGATGCTTTGCGAGTCTTCGGTGATACGTGTGAGCAAGGTGTCGACCCGCGCTTGCCGGGCCTCCTTCAACCGGGCCACGCGGCTGGATGTCGGCATGCCGCCACGCAGGCGCAAACTGAGGTCAAGGCGCCAGCGACCCACTTCGTCCCGTGCGATGAGCGGGCCAGGTTTGCTGGCGTCGGCACCGCCCACGATGCGAGCCTGTTGCTGCTCGGCATCCACCTGTACCTGGTAGGGCTTGCCGTCGATCAACGCCAGGAGGCGGCCATCATGCCAGTACAGGCCCCGCATCGGCCCTGTAGGAACAGGCGAACCGAGCGTCCCAGGCTTGATGTCTACCTGCAGGGCAGCAAGGGACGCTGCGTGATCCTGGCCAAGCTTGAGGCCGGGGCTGGCCCACGCGAAGTCGAGCACTTCCTGCGTGGGAGGGGTCAATACAATGGTCGTGGGCTTCAGGGCCTCACCGAGAGAAGGTGGCAGTGCGGTATCGAGCGGGTGTTCGGCTGCCAGGCGTTTCATGGCGTGGGTGAAGATAAGGAAGGCGACATTGACCAACAGTTCGATCCAGCTGACGGTACGATCCCCTGTTTGTGCCTGTTGCTGGTCATCCAGCAGGCGGGCCAGGGCGGTTTCCATCTGCATAAGCCAGGCGGCCTGGGCAATCGGCCCTTCGGCAAACGGCAACAGGGTGTTCAACAGCAGCCAGCCCAGTTGCTGCCAGCGCTGAAAGCGCGTTTGCGCGCTGCTGGCCGATTGTGTGGCAAAGTTGCTGAGGGTTTCTTCCACACAGGCTTGATAGATAGCGCCGGCAGGGTCGCCGATGGGCGCTTCGCGCGATAGTGTGACAGGTGCGGGGGTACCAAAGGGTATGGCCCAGTCGTCCTCGAACGGGTGGAACAGGTGGGGCTCGCGAAACCCGCCGTAGGCGTAGACGCGGCGGTCCTCGACGGGCAGGCGTTGCAGCAGGTCGTCTTGCAATGATCCGGGTTCGCTGATGGCTTCCATCAAGGCCGGGCGGTCAGCAAACAGCATCAAGGGTTCACTGTGCAACGGGCGGTACAACAGGCACGGCGAGGACAGTGAGCCTGAGTTTTCGATCAACCACGTGTTCAGAGGATGATCAGGCTCGGCGTCCAGGGTGCGTAGCAGGCCGAGAGGCTGCAACTTCCAGGTGCGCTCGCGGCCAGGCAGTGGCGCGAATACGTATTCAAGGGCCGTGACCGCCGTCAGGCTAAGCTGGTCGCCTTGCAGATAGGCAGTCATCGCCTGCGCCGGAAGCTGGGTGCTCAACTGATTGGCAAACAGCTGTTGCCGTAACGTGCGCTTGTCATGGTCGTCGAGCAGTTCCTGGCGCAGCCGCCGCGGGTAGTTTGCACCGATGTCGGCTTCGGTGATCAGTGCACGCAAGGTTGCAGTATCAAACCAGCCGGGGATGGCCTGGCCATCCGCAGATTGCAAGGTGACGGCCCCAGGCCTTAGCAGGCCAAGGTTGGCAATGGCCAGCTCGGCCAGGGTGTAGGTGACCGGCTCGACTTCGCCAGCCCCGATCAACTGACCACCTGTGGGAATGGCGACGCTGGTGGTTTGATGGTTGATTACGCGTATGGCGCGCAGGTCGAGGGTGGAAGCGGGGTGGTCGCGGTGGATCAGTTCAGCCAGCCGATCATAGGTGAAGGTTTCGGCGTCCGGCACGTCATGGAGCCAGGTTTGGCCATTGGCGTCTGCCGTTGCCTGGGCGATATCGGTCAGCATGGTGCTGTAGATGAGCAGGGCCTGCGGGTTGGCGTCGAGCATCCAGGCCGGTAACTGTGCTTCCAGTTGCGCATGGCTGGTCAAGTCGGCGTCACTGCAGAAGTTGGCCATTTCGGTCAGGTTGTCCAGCGCGTTGGCGATCTGTGCGGCCTGCTCCTGGCCCTGAAAGGCCTCGGCGGCGATCTCGACAGCCTTGAGCTGTTGCCCCAGCAGGCCTAGCGCCTGGGCCTGGAACAGTGGGCCGTGGGGGTGGCCCAGGCGAATTGGCGGCGGCGCCTGGTTGAGGGTGGCTGGCCAGTGCCGCGCGACGGCTTGCAGCATGGGGGCGCGCGAATCGTAGGCCAACAATTGACCGATGGAGGTAAACAGCAAGGTGAGTGCTGGCTGGCTGGAAGACGCTGGGCGTTCGATCAGCAAGGCGCTGGTCAGGCTTGGGTCCAAGTGCCAACTCACGGAAACATCGACGTGAAGCAGCTGTGTCGTTACGCCTTGCAAGCCCTTCACCTGAGAAAGGTCAACCTGCTCAAGTGGAGCATTGGTCAAGGCCTCGAGCACGCCTTTGGCAGCAGGTTGTTGCGCTTGTGCGGTATGTTTCATCAAGCCGTGCAGGTGCTGGGTGTACCACTGCCAGGGCGTTTCGCCCGTCAAGTCAGCAGCATTCCAGAACTGAATGATCGCTGACTTGTAGTACTCCAGCAGAAACATGCCGCATTCATTCAGCAGAAGCTCGAAGGCATGCAGGTCTACAGGCGCCGGTTTATCTTCGTTTGAAGCCTGGGCGTGGCAGATCGTGTCCTGGCCGGGGGTGAGGTTGAGCGTACTGCGCATGCAGTAACGCTCGATCAGCACCTGATGTAGCGGCCGTACATACGCTACCCCCGGCACCAGGCCGAAGCTGACCAGTTCCAGAGCCAGTGGATCTATGCCTGGCGCAAGTTCGCGAACCCGGCATTGCTCCACCAGCAATCGCGCAGCTGTTTCGTAGAGTGTGGGGCGGGCGGCAAAGCGTCGGGCAACGGCGCAAGGTAGCGTGGCACTGCGAGGCAGTCGTGTTGAATTGGGCATTGTGGCACTCTCGTCGTTGGGCTAGAGCGGGATTGAACCGTCCTGGCCTGTATCGAGGTGTTACAGGGATAGCCCCGCAAACACTGCCGATGAGCGGAATCCACGTCATTTCGGTCATTTCCCACGTTATGGGTGTTGCCCCTGGCGACGTGGCACCTTAGACTGCCGCCCCCTGTAAAAGAGTGCCGGTTGGCGCTTGAAAATTTCCGTTGCCGATGCCAAGGCGTCGGCGGCACCCGAATCGCCCCAATGCACATTTTTTCATAGAGAAATCGATGACCAAGGAACAGTTGCTGGCCATGTCGGCCGATGACTACATGAACGCTGACCAGCTGGCTTTCTTCACTGGCCTGCTGCAGTCGATGAAAGTCGAAACCCATGAACGCATCGAGCTCAGCCGTGCCACCATCGAAGGCCTGGACACTCCGTCGGACCCTGCCGATGTGGCTTCGGTCGAAGAAGAGCGTAGCTGGCTGGTCAATGCCATCGACCGCGACCAGCGCTTGTTGCCTCAGCTGGAAATGGCCCTGGACCGTATCTCCGACGAGAGCTTCGGCTGGTGCGATGACAGTGGTGAGCCAATTGGCCTGAAGCGCCTGCTGATCAGCCCGACCACCAAGTACTGCATCGAAGCCCAGGAGCGCCACGAGCAGCTCGACCGCCACCAGCGCCAGGTATAACCCAGCGCGCGGTGCCTAGCCCCACGGAGCGATCCCTGGGGCTTTCCGCGTTTATTACCGGTACCGGTTTTGTTGCCCCGTGCGTAACACTGCTGTACCGCGAAGCGCTGTTTTCTCCCGGCGGGCAGGCGTATCATGGCAATATCGTTAGGGTGCTAACTAAGTGCCGGAGGGCATGATGAATAGCCGGGTCGATGTAGCCGTGATGATTGGTTCGGGTGTGCCAGCCACCTTGCAGGCGCTGGGCAAGCGCATCTGCTGGGTGGTGCTGGTCAATGGTGAGCGGCGGGGCACCGCGTTTGCCACGCGTGAAGAGGCACTGGAGTGCCAGGCTGCCTGGCAGCAGCAACTGAAGAAAGGTTTGGCTGCCTGAAAATGTTTATTGCCTCTCGACGGGTTTCGGTGTTTTCGGGCATATTTGTCCTACAGTAATGCGCACATGGATGCTAGGGCTTGTCTTCTTGCAGGCCCACTGCCGTGGTTGCGTTTTCTGGTGAGTGATCTCAGGCATCACGCTTCCCAAGCCGGGAATGAGCCAAACGCCTTCGGTTGAGGGCGAATCTGGCAAGCCAGAGTAAAGATTCCTGCACGCTGCATCGTCAGCGGGCACAGACATTTCGCATATCGCTTTATTACTCTTTTCGCCTATCGATAAGAAATGGCCGTGCCTCCCCGAGCTTGGGTGAGGGCGGTTTGTAACCGGTTGAGGATTACTTCATTGGCAGTCAGCACACTTGATACCCATGCATTGTTCGCCCTGGGCGACTTGCGCGGCAAATTGGCCCAACTGTTCCAGGGCCGCTTTATCTACGTTACCGAACAAACCCCCGAAGGCCTTTACATGGCCGAAATCGACACCGAAGACGCATTGGTGGTCGATGACAAACAGCGCCTTGAACTGAAAGTCGGCGACCACTTCCGTGCTGCCGTGTTGCCCAGCCGTGAAGGCGGCAAGCTGGAAATGCGCTTTCGCGAAATCAAACTGAATGTTTATGGCGTGGGCGATTATGCCTTCGTGTCGGTGCCCGAAGGTGAGGGCATCGTGTTGCGTGAAGGGCATGGCGTGATGCTGGTTTTTGCTGCGCAACAGCAAGTACAGGAAGGCTTGGGCAAGTTGCTCAAGGCGGTGACCGGCAAGGTTGCCAAGTGGCGCAAGGGTGAGTTGACCACCTTCAAGGCCAGTGAATGACCGACAGTGACGGTACACCTGCCACGCGTGCCGACTTTCATCGGCAGCACCAGGCGGATGCCGTAGCCGAGGCTGAACGTTTGCTGGGTAGGCGTGAGGAACTGCAAGGCGCCTGGTTGAACTGGGTAGCGGGTGAGCTGTACCGGCTCGGCCCGCCCCCTTATGCCGCCATGGTACGGCGGGAGCTACAGCGCCTCAGCCAAGGGTGAGGCGGTGGCCCTTCAGTTGCCGCGGTCGCGGCCGCTGCTGACCTCTTCAGGCACAGGTTCTTTCGACATGCGCTTGCGAAACAGCGCCGCCCGGGCCAGCAGCAGCGTGGTCACCGGCACGGTGATCGACAGCAGGATGGGAATCAGCCAGGCGTGCAGTACGGGTGCCTCCTTGAGCCACGAGAAGTAGATGATCGACGCCAGCGCCACGCACCAAGCGCCAATGGTCGACGCCAGCGCTGGTGGGTGCATGCGCTGGAAGTAGTCCTTCAGGCGCACCAGCCCTATGGCGCCGACCAGCGCGAACAGGCTGCCGGTCAGCAGCAAAGCGGCGGTAACTACCTCCAGCCAGAAGGGCAATACCAGGGTTTCGGTCATTCGATCACCTCACCGCGCAGCAGGAACTTGGCCAGGGCAAACGAACCGACAAAGCCGAACAGCGCAATCAGCAGGGCACCTTCGAAGTAGGTGTCACTGGCATAACGGATCCCCAGCACCAGCATGGTCAGCATGGCCAGGATATACAGGTAGTCCAGCGCCAGCACCCGGTCCTGGGCGGACGGGCCACGGAACAGCCGGATCAGCGCCAGGCCCATGGCCAGGGCGAAGATGAACAGGCTGGCGAGGACAGCATTGGCGAGCAGGCCTGTCATTGGAAAATCTCCATCAGCGGGCGTTCGTAGGTGTCCTTGAAGTGCTGGATAAAAGCCGCCTCATCGTCCAGGTCGAACACATGCAGCAGCAATACGCTGCGGTCCAGCGCCAGCTCGGACCAGACCGTGCCGGGCACTACCGTGGTGATCATCGACAGAGCAGCCAGGCCATGCGCGTCATGCAGGGCCAGCGGGATGTGCACGAACGCCGAGCGTGGTGGTTGCTTGCCGGCACGCAGCACGCCACGGGCAACCAGCAGGTTGGACATGATCACATCGATGCCTACCCGGCCGATCAGACGGGCGATGACCATTGGCCGACGCACGTGGGCATGCTGAGGGCGCAGCGGCGCCATCAGCAGGGGTGCCAACACGCCAAGTGCGGCGCCCAGCAACAGGTTGCCGGGGCTGACCGAGAGGTTCAGCAGCAGCCACAGGCCGAACAGCGAAACCGATAGCAGCGGGGCGGGGAACAGTCGGCTCATGGCTGCACCTGTACGTCGAGCGAGGTGGGGCCAGGAATCGGCCGGGCAGCCATCACGGCTTCAATGTAGGCATCGGGGGCCTGCAGGCTGGCGGCGGTGTCCTGGGTATAGCGCAGCAACGGCTCAGCCTTGAGGCTGAGGATGATGCACAGGCCGAGCAGGATGACGATGGGCAGGCACTCATAGCGGCGTAGCACCGGCGACGGGCGCTCCTCGGGCTTCCAGAAACGCTGGATGCCAACGCGGCCGAACGCGATCAGCGAGGCCATGCCAGACAGGATCAACAGTGTTACCAGGCCCCAGCCCGCCGCGCTCAGCGGCTGTTCGGCCGGTACGCCCAGGCCTTGCGGGTTGAACAGTGCGCTGATCAGGTTGAGCTTGCCGACGAAGCCCGACAACGGCGGCATGCCGATGATCAGCAACGCGCAGGCGATAAAGCTGAGGCCGAGGAAGGCCATGGTCCACGGAATGATCTGGCCGATCACCACCTTCTGTTCATCGTCGAGGTTTATGCCCTTGGGCGGATGCAGCGACTCCAGCGGTGGCGGCATGGCGTCTTCTTCCTCGTCCAGCGGCGCTTCGTTGGCCGAACGCGAGCGTTCTACCAGTTCGGCGAGCAGGAACAGCGCGCACAGCGCCAAGGTCGAGTTGACCAGGTAGAACAGCGCCGCGCCAGTGAGCGCCGACTGGGCAAAGCCGACGGCGCCAAGCAGGGTGCCGGCCGAGACCAGGATGCTGAGCGCTGCCATGCGTTCGAGGCGTTGTGCGGCCAGGATCGACACTGCTGCCACCGCCAGGGTGACCAGGCCACCGTACACCAGCCATTCGCCACCAAAATGCGCCGAGGCACCGGCCTGCCCGGAGAACAGCAGCGTCCACAGGCGTAGCAACGCGTACAGGCCGACCTTGGTCATGATGGCGAACAGCGCAGCTACCGGCGCGCTGGCCGAGGCGTAGGCCGGCACCAGCCAGAAGTTCAGTGGCCAGATGCCGGCTTTGACCAGGAAGGCCATTGCCAGGATCGCCGCACCGGCATGCAACAGGCCGCGGTCGGCCTCCGGTACCAGCGGAATCTTCAGCGCCAGGTCGGCCATGTTCAGGGTACCGGTTACCCCATAGAGCATTGCCGCGCCGATCAGGAACAGCGACGAGGCGAACAGGTTGATGGCGATGTAGTGCAGGCCGGCCCGCACCCGCGCACGCCCCGAACCATGTAGCAGCAAGCCATAGGAGGCTGCCAGCAGCACCTCGAAGAACACGAACAGGTTGAACAGGTCGGCGGTAAGGAAGGCGCCGTACAGGCCCATCAGCTGGATCTGGAACAGCGCATGAAAGCTGGCCCCGGCCCCGTCCCAGCGTGCACGGGCGAACAGCAGGGCGCTGAAGCCGATGACCCCGGTGAGGGTCAGCAGCAGTGCCGACAGGTGGTCCACCACCAAAACGATACCGAATGGTGCCGGCCAGTTGCCCGGCAGGTAGACGCCGATCGATTCCGCCTGGCCCTGGGTGCGCACCCATAGCAACAGGCTGACCGCGATGGCCAGACCGGCGAAAGTCGACAGCAGGTTAAGCCGGGCCTTGATATGCCGGTGTTTCTCGCCCAACAGCAGCATCACCGCCGCCGTCACGAGTGGCAGCAGAATGGGCGCGACAATCAATTGGCTCATGCCATTCATTCGTCACGCTCCCGGCCATCCACGTGGTCGGTACCGGTCAGGCCGCGCGAGGCCAGCAACACCACCAGGAACAGCGCGGTCATGGCGAAGCTGATGACGATGGCGGTAAGCACCAAGGCCTGGGGCAGCGGGTCGGTGTAGTGCAGCAGGTCCTGGGTGACGCCGTCCTTGATGATCGGTTCCTTGCCGATGAACAGGCTGCCCATGCTGAAGATGAACAGGTTTACACCGTACGACAACAGGCAAAGGCCCATGATCACCTGGTACGTCCGCGGGCGCAGGATCAGCCACACCCCCGAGGCGGCCAGCACGCCGATGGCGACTGCAATGACTTCTTCCATCAGGCGGCTCCTGCTTGGCTGGATTTCGATGAATTGCCCGGGCGATAAGCGCGCACCGACTGGTGCGCCAGGGCAGTGAGGATCAGCAGGGTCGAGCCGACCACCACGGTGTACACGCCAACATCGAAGAACAGCGCGCTGGCCACGTGCACATCACCGAGCAACGGCAGGTGCAGGTGGGCGGTATGGGTGGTCAGGAACGGGTAGCCCAGCAGCATGGCGCCAACCCCGGTCAGGGTGGCGCACAACAGCCCGGTGCCCATCCAGCGCAGTGGGCGCAGGCTCATCTGCGCCTCCACCCACTGGGTGCCAGCCACCATGTACTGCAGGATGAACGCCACCGACATTACCAGGCCAGCGACGAAGCCGCCGCCAGGCTGGTTGTGGCCACGCATGAACAGGTACATCGACACCAGCAGGGCGATGGGCAGCAGCAGGCGCACCAGCACCGCGGGTACCATCATGAAGCCCAGGGCGGTGTCGGTGGCATGCCGCGGGTTGATCAGGTCGGTAACCACATCAGGCGCCAGCTGGCGTTGTTGCGCCGGCAACTGCATGCTTTCTTTCGGTGGGCGGAAGCGCCGCAGCAGGGCGAACACGGTAAGCGCCACGGCCACCAGCACGGTGATTTCACCGAGGGTGTCGAAGCCGCGGAAGTCGACCAGCATCACGTTGACCACGTTGGTACCGCCGCCTTGGGGCAGTGCCCGGCTCAGGTAGAACGAGGAAATGTCGTTGGGCGTCGGCCGGGTCAGCATGGCGTAAGACAGCAGTGCCATGCCGCCACCCACCAATACGGCCAGTAGCAGGTCGCGCAGGCGGCGCATGCGCGCGCGCTCCAGGCTGCCCGGCAGCGGTGATACGCCTTCGATACGCCGTGGCAGCCAGCGCAGGCCCAGCAGGATCAGCACCGTGGTGACCACTTCCACCACCAGCTGGGTCAGGGCCAGGTCGGGTGCAGAGAACCAGACAAAGGTGATGCAGGTCATCAGGCCGCAGACACTGACCATGATCAGTGCTGCCAGGCGATGGTACTTGGCCTGGTAGGCGGCGCCGATGGCGCAGGCGATGGCGATCAGCCACAGCGCGACGAATACGCCCGAACCCGGAATCTTGGGCCGGTCGCCCCAGCTGAGCCCGCTGTAGAGCATGGGCGTAAGGCCGGCGAGGAAGGCGGCGACCACCAGCATGAACAGCTGCGACTGCAGGCGACGGGTAGTGAGCAGGCGCTCTGTGTGCCGCGCCAGCAGCATCAGGTGAACCAGCCCGTGCTCGAACAGGCGCTTGCCGTTGAAGCGCTCGATCACCGGTGGGTACGGGAAGCGGCCCAGGCGCAGCTGCTTGCGCAGCAGCAGGTACAGCACGATGCCGCCGGTCATGGCCACCAGGCTCATGATGAGGGGCGCGTTCCAGCCATGCCAGATGGCCAGGCTGTACTCTGGCAGGGTACCGCCTACTACCGGGAGGGCTGCGGCAGCCAGCAGCGGGCCGACCGACTGGGCCGGGAAGATGCCCACCACCAGGCAGGTGAGTACCAGCAGCTCGACCGGTGCACGCATCCAGCGTGGTGGCTCGTGTGGGGTGTGGGGCAGGTCCTGGGCGGTGGGGCCGAAGAACACATCCACGGTAAAGCGCAGGGCGTAGGCCACGCTGAAGGTGCCGGCCAGGGTGGCGATCACCGGCAGCGTTGCTTCGACCCAGGCGGTAGAACTGATGAACACCGTTTCGGCGAAGAACATTTCCTTGGACAGGAAGCCGTTCATCAGCGGCACGCCGGCCATGGAGGCGCTGGCCACCATGGCCAGGGTGGCGGTGTACGGCACCAGGCGGATCAGGCCGCTGAGGCGGCGGATGTCGCGGGTACCGCTTTCGTGGTCGATGATGCCCGCGGCCATGAACAGCGAGGCCTTGAAGGTGGCATGGTTGAGAATGTGGAACACGGCGGCGACCGCGGCCAGCGGGCTGTTCAGGCCCAGCAGCAGGGTAATCAGGCCCAGGTGGCTGATGGTCGAATAGGCCAGCAGGCCCTTGAGGTCGTTCTGGAACATGGCGGCGAAAGCGCCAAGCAGCAGGGTGAGGGCGCCGGCACCGCCAACGATCCAGAACCATTCTTCGCTGCCCGACAGCACCGGCCAGAATCGCGCCAGCAGGAACACCCCGGCTTTGACCATGGTGGCAGAGTGCAAATAGGCCGATACCGGGGTGGGCGCTGCCATGGCATGGGGCAGCCAGAAATGGAAGGGGAACTGTGCGCTTTTGCTCAGGGCGCCGATGAGGATCAGGGGCAGCAGCACCGGGTACAGCGCATGCTGGCGGATGGTGTCGCCGGCAGCCAGGACCTTGTCCAGGTCGTAGCTGCCGACCACATGGCCGAGCAGCAGGGCACCTACCAGCAGGCACAAGCCACCCGCGCCGGTCACCATGAGCGCCATGTAGGCGCCACGTCGGGCGTCTGCGCGGTGGTGCCAGTAGCCGATCAGCAGGAAGGAGAACAGGCTGGTGAGCTCCCAGAAGAACACCAGCTGGATCAGGTTGCCGGAAATGACCAGGCCGAGCATGGCGCCCATGAAGGCCAGGAAGAAGGCGAAGAAGCGCGGGACAGGGTCTTGCGGCGACATGTAGTAGCGGGCATACAGCGACACCAGCGTACCGATGCCCAGCACCAGCAGCGAGAACAGCCAGGCAAAGCCGTCCATGCGCAGCACCAGGTTCAACCCAAGGCTGGGCAGCCAAAGGAACTCTTCGCGAATCACGCCCCCATCAGCAATTTGAGGGTACAGCAGTGCTACCTGGACGGTGCCGACCAGGGCCACGAGCCCGGCAAGAATGGACTCCGCGTTTCGTGCGTTGTGCGGCAGCACGGCTGCCAGGCAACTGCCCACGAACGGCAGAAGCAATAGCACTATCAATGACATAGGGGCCTATTCTGGAGAAGTTTGCAAAGATCATACGTGTCGGTGGGGTGATCACCAACACGCAAGCTGTCGCAGAATCCTACAAACAGGCTGTGACAAGCTGTTTTTTTATAACAGTTTTTTACAAAGCATAGTCGCTGTTGTCATCTTTACAGCCCGGTCTGGCGCTCGCCTTCACCCTGGGCTTCAAGTGTTTCGACGGTTTCGCGGGGGCGTCGTACCTTGAGTTCGCTGACTATCACGGCGATCACGATCAGCAGGCCGCCGAGCAGCGCCACGCCCGGCAAGCGCTCGCCGGCGATGCGCCCGACGATCCCGGCCCACACCGGTTCACCGGCATAGATGAGGGTGGCACGGGTAGGCGAGACCGACTTCTGCGCCCAGTTCATGGCCACCTGGATCACCGCGCTCATGGCGCCCAGGCCTACTGCGCTGGCCAGCAGCAGCCAGGAGAAGTCGGGGATACGCTCCTGGGTCGGCACGATCATCAGGAATGCCAGCAGCGAAGCGGTCGCCAGTTGCACCACGGTGACCCGGCGCACATCGACCTGGCCGGCGTACCGGCTGATCAGGATGATTTCGGCGGCGATGGCGACGGCGCTGACCAGGGTTACCACCTCGCCCTCACTGAAGTGCAGGCTGCCGCCTTCCGGCCCGGCCAGCAGCATAAGGCCGACGAATGCCAGGCAAATGCCGATGCTGGGCATCAGGCCAGGCCGACGGCCCAGCACCAGCCACTGCAACAGCGGCACGAACGGCACGTACAACGCAGTGATGAACGCCGACTGGCTGCTGCTGATGGATTGCAGGCCCATGGTTTGCAAGCCGTAGCCGAGCATGATCGACACGCCGATGAGCATGCCGGCCTTGAGCTCGGTGAAGGTCAGCCCGGGCAACGCCCGTGCCGAAACCACGCCAACGAACAGTGCTGCGGCGGCGAAGCGCAGGCCGACGAAAAACATCGGGCCGCTGACGGTCATCACGTTATGCACCAACAGGAAGGTACCGCCCCACAACATGGTGATGAACACCAGTACCAGTTCAGCCTTGCTCAGGCGGAAGGTAACGGCAGAGGTCGGTTTGTTGCGGGCCTGGCTCATGGTCTTGCGCACTCGGAGGGGGCGGCGCACAATCGCCGCAAAGTGGGCAGTATACTGCGCAATCTTGACCAGTGAGCAATATAGTGCACAAAGATACTTCGCATCGGGCATCGGTGCTGCAACATGTCAGCCTCAACGTACGCAGCTTGCGCAACGCTGCCGGGCTGAGCCAGACAGTGTTGGCCGAGCGCTCGGGGGTCAGCCGGCGCATGCTGGTGGCGATCGAGGCGGGTGAAAAGAATGTCAGCCTGACCACCCTCGACCTGATCGCCGAAGCCTTGGGGGTGGCGTTCAGCACCCTGATCCAGGCACCTGACCAGCGCGACCCCGGCCGCATTGAGGAACTGGCTTGGGCCGGCGAATACCCGCAGAGCAAGGCCGTGCTGCTGGGTAGTAGTGCGGCACGGCGTGAGGTGGAGCTCTGGGAGTGGACCCTGGCACCGGGCGAGTTTTACTCCAGCGAAGCTGATGCCGAAGGCTGGAGCGAGCAGATCTATGTGGCCGAAGGGCAACTGACGCTGGTCATCGAAGGGGTTGAGCATCGGCTGCTGGTTGGGCAGTTCCATGTGTTCCCGAGCAATTGCCGGTATGCGTACCGCAACGATGGGGTGGTGGCAGTGCGCTTTGTACGTAATGTGGTGATTTGACAGGGGCGCACAGCGCCCCCAAAGCGCTCAAGCCGATCAGCCTTTCAGTAAATCATCGGTCCTCACCACCGACGCATAGGCAAATGCCAACGCCGCCATTGCCGAATCATGCACCTGCGCCGCCGGCACCTGTTTGCCGTCGAACTCCAGTGGCAGGGTCGCGCAAGCATCATGCGCCACGGTCACCGTGTAGCCCAGGTCGGCTGCAGCGCGGGTCGCGGCGTCAATGCACATGTGGCTCATGCTGCCAACGATGGTCAGGGCTTCGACGCCATGCCGGTCCAGCGTGTGCTCAAGATCAGTGCCGAGGAAGGCGTTGACCTTGTGCTTGAGCACCACCGGCTCACCTGGCACTGGCTCGACCTTGGCGTGGATGGCCGCACCCTGCGAGCCAGGGGCGAAAAATGGCGCATCGGCGCTGTCGAATTCGTGCCGCACATGTACCACCAGGTCGCCGCGCTGGCGTGCCGCCGCCAGCAGCCGGGCGGCGTTGTCGGCCGCCTGGTCGGCACCATCAAGGGTCCACTTGCCGCCCGGGAAGTAGTCGTTCTGGATGTCGATGATGATCAGCGCCTGCTTGCTCATGCTGCCTCCTGTGGCAGTAGTCGTAGGGAGACGTTAGTTATAGGCTGTGTACACAAACTTGAGGATTGGCACGAACGACACTATGCGGGCAAAAACTGACACCCCTGCCAGCCTGGACATCGGCCTGCTGCTGTATGCCGGCGTGCAGCGCGCCGCCGTACATGGCCTGGCCGACCTGTTCCTGGTGGCCAACCGGGTTGCGGCGGAGCTGGGTGCCGTCGAACTGCCGCAGATTCGTGTCAGCTTCTGGCAGGCAGATGAGACGGGACAGTTGCTGCCTGCGCCGGATAGCCCGGCTGTCGGCTTGCCAGGCCTGCGTGTACTGATCATTCCGCCAAGCCTGGAGTCGGCTCCGCAAGCCGAGCTACTCGAACGTCACCGTGCGCCGCTGCGCCAGCTGCACGGCCACGGCACGGTGCTGGCGTCGGTGTGTATCGGTGTGTTTTTCATTGCCGCCAGCGGCCTGCTCGACGGGCGCCCGGCCTGTACCCACTGGAACTATGTGCATGCGCTTGCCCAGCGCTTCCCCAAGGTGCGGGTGGAGGCGCAGCAGCCGTTGCTGGATGACGGTGATATCGTGACCTCGGCCGGGCTCATGGCCTGGACCGACCTGGGCCTGCGCCTGCTGGAACGCTTTCTCGGGGCGACGGTAGCGCGGGAGACCGCCCGCTACCTGGCCGTCGACCCGGTCGCGGCGCCGCTGCCCGGGGCTGTGTTCAATCCGCGTCTGGATCATGGTGACGAAGCGGTGCTGAAAGTGCAGCACTGGTTGCAGGGCAGTGGCGGGCAGGAAGCCGACCTTGCTGCGATGGCGGCCTGCGCCGGGCTGGAGGTGCGCACATTCCTGCGGCGCTTTCGTGCCGCGACCGGGTTGCGCCCAACCGAGTACTGCCAGCAGGTAAGGGTGGGGCGTGCGTGCCGTTTGCTGGAATTCACCCGGCGCAACGTCGAGCAGATTGCCTGGGGTGTCGGCTACCAGGACCCGGGCGCATTTCGCAAGGTGTTCCAGCGCATTACCGGCCTGACCCCGAGTGACTATCGACGGCGTTTTGCGGTATCAGGCTAGGGCAGTCAGAAACCACTTGACCTTGACTTTACTTGAGGTTTTACCCTGCACGGCATCGCGAAACGTACGTCCGTAACCAGGAGAACGTCGATGTCGGCAAACCCTCATGCCCTGTGGTTTACCCAAATGATCGAATACGAAGTGCCCAGCATGTGCCAGCAAGCGCTGGCCCAGGCGCTGGTAGCGCGCAGCGAGGCGCTGGCCACGCGCTGTGAAGGGTTGCAAGGTGTCAGCATCCAGGCCAGTGACGATGGCAGCCGGGTGCTACAGTACCTGCAATGGCAGTCACGCCAGGCCTGGGCAGCGGCGGCCGTGTACTTCGTCGAGGAGCCCTTCCTTGAACTGCTGGGCCAGCATCAGGCGCGTGGCGTCAACTTTGCTGCTTACCAGACCCTGCGCAGCCTGGTGCGCGGCGCCGATGGTGGCCTGCAGTGCGAGGTAGGTGAGCCTCACGCATACCAGGGGGCATAGTGCGGGTAGCGGTCCAGACGGGCGCCGATGACCATTTCGCTGATCCACGCCGCCAGGATCGAGCTTCGTAGGCTTTCTGGCTCGCCTCGCTGGACAGCGCGTGGTCGGCACCGTCGACAAAACGATGGGTGAGTGAGTGGGCACTGACAAATGCCGAGCGGTAACTCATCAGTGTGCTGTGCGGCACGTAGTCGTCCTGCTCGGACTCCACCAGCAACACATCCCCGCCGAATTCTGCGCATGCTGCCAGTGCGCGATTGTCTGCCGGGCCCAGCGATTGCTGGCGGTAGGCGTTGAGGCGTTGGCGGTCGAGGGTTTGCTTGGGGGTGTTCCATTCGTCGTCCCAATACATGGCGGGTACCCGTAGGGCCAGCCATTTGACTGGCCGTTCGCGGGTCAGCAACGTTGCCAGGTAGCCGCCGTAGCTACTGCCGATAATGGCGATGGCACTGCTGTCTACGGCCGGATGGCTGAGCAGCCGGTCGTAGGCCACCAGCAGGTCCCGCAGGTTCTGTTCACGGGTGACCGTCAGGCGCTGGCTTTCGGTCTTTTCGTGGCCGCGCAGGTCGAAGGTCATGCACACGCAGCCCAGCCCGGTGATGTGCCGGGCACGGGCCAGATCACGCTGCTGGCTGCCGCCCCAGCCATGCACGAAGAGGATGCCCGGCATCTTGCTGCCAGGGCTGACCAGGGTGCCGACAATGCTGTCGTTGTCGACTTGCAGTTCAACGGTTTCACTCTGAACGGCCATGTTCGCGAATTCGCGCAAATTTGCTGAGTTGTCCGAGTTCACTGTCGTTTCCTTGGTAGAAAAGGGTGGCGTCATCCGGCAGTTCGGGCGTGCCGAATACTTCGTGGGTGGAGGCCCGCACCTGCTGCAATGCCGGATCATCGGCAAACGCCTGCAGGGCCAGCAACTCGGCACTGCTGGCACCGCCCAGGCGCCAGGATTGTTCGAGCACACCGCTGCGCAGGTGGCCCTGAGGGTTCAGGCCACGCGCGATGTCGTAATTGCGCCGCGAGGCGATGAAACCAGGGAAGTGCTGCTCGGCAGCCTGCTCGTAGGCGATGGCCTGGTTGATGGCCAGGCGCAGGTGGTCTTCCAGTGGTAATTGCAGCAGCGCCTGGTAGTCACCGCGTACCACTACCAGGTCGGAACCGCCGTACACCTCGGTGCCCTCGTGGTCGCGGGTCAGTTGCTGGGTGCCGTGATAGCTGCAAGTCAGGCCGGCGACGCGTACTTGGCCGACACTGAAGGTTTGCACGTCGCTCAGGTCTTCTTCGAGTACCAGCCCCCACAGTGCCAGGTCTTGGTCCTCCACGGCAGCCAGCAGCGGCTCTAGCGCGCTCGCCGTGGTGATGACCTGCTGCCCGCGGCCTGCGCAGGCCAGCACGGGTTTGACCCTGAGGGGGCCGTCGAGCAGCAGTAAATGTGCGGCGGCGCGCGCATCGGCTTTGCTGAATACGGTATAGCCGCGCAGCAAGGCGTCGCTTGCTTGCCGGGCAAAGTCATCGGTCCAGCCTGGCGGAAAGCTGGCCCCGGCCGGTAGCGGGTGGGAGATCGCCTTGGTTGCCATGTAGGGGTGTGGCACCAGCCCGCCGAACAGGTCCTGCTCACTGCAGATGCCCATGGCGGCATGGCGTTTGGGGTCGACCAGGGTTTCGGTCGGGAGGTAATAGTAGTGATCAGCGGCGGTGGGGGAATGGGCGGGCTGAACGTGCTGGCAGCCCAACAGGCCGGCCAAGCCATCGGCGAGCTTGAGGTGCACGGCATGTTCATGTTCAGGCGTCTGTTCGCGGGTGTCGAGCAACACCACGCCGGCTTTCCGGTCGCAGGCACTGGGCATGGTCATTTGCCTATGTGCAATGAATGTACTGTGTGTGAAGCCGGTGCTTTGCGGAAGTTCAGCGGAACTTGATCGGTGGTCCTGGCCCTGTTGTAGGAAGTGTCCTGTTGGCAAAGGGCGTGGTGGGCAATGCATGCCGTGTCTTGGTCGTCGTGATTGCAGCGCTTTGGCGGCTGTTCCATTATCGGCGTATTGGATCAACCGTGATGTAGCCGCAGGAGAGCGCATGAACGTCCAGACCACCCTTGAGCAAAGCGTGCCTCAGCGCTTGGCACGCGTGCGCCAGGCCATGGCAGCAGGGGGCATCGATGCCTTGCTGGTACCCTCGGCCGACCCCCACCTTTCAGAATACCTGCCCGGCTACTGGCAGGGGCGCCAGTGGCTGTCGGGTTTTCACGGCTCGGTCGGCACGCTGGTAGTCACGCGCGGCTTTGCGGGGTTATGGGTCGATAGCCGGTACTGGGAGCAGGCGGACCAGGAACTGGCCGGCAGCGGTATCGAACTGATGAAGCTGTCACCAGGCAAGCCCGGGGCGCTGGAGTGGCTGGGCGATAATGTCGAGGCCGATGGTTGCGTTGCGGTGGATGGTGCGGTCATGGCCCTGGCTTCGGCGCGCCAGCTGGGTGAGCGGCTGAAGGTGCGCGGGGCGCGCCTGGTGACCGACAAGGACCTGCTGGAGCAGGCCTGGGACGGGCGCCCGGCGCTGCCAGGTAACCCTGTGTACCAGCACTTGCCGCCACACGCCACGGTGAACCGGGCGGAAAAACTTGCACAACTACGCCAGGGCATACAGGCCAAGGGGGCCGACTGGCACTTTATTGCGACGCTCGACGACATCGCCTGGCTGTTCAACCTGCGTGGCAGTGATGTCTCTTACAACCCGGTTTTCCTGGCCTTCGCCTTGATCAGTCAGCAGCAGGCCATCCTGTTCGTGGGCCAGGACAAGGTGGACGCGCACCTGCGGCAGGTGCTGGCGGTCGACGGTATCGAGGTGCGCGACTACAGCGAGGCAGGCCAGGCCCTGGCCGCCGTACCGGCGGGGGAGCGGTTGCTGGTGGACCCCGCCCGTGTCACCTGCGGCCTGCTGGGCAACCTGGTGGCAGAGGTGGTGCTGGTCGAGGGGCTCAACCCCACAACCCTGAGCAAGTCTTGCAAGGGTGACGATGACTTGGTGCATATCCGCCAGGTCATGGAGCAGGACGGTGCGGCCTTGTGTGAATTCTTTGCCTGGTTTGAAGCTAACTTTGGCCAGGAGGTCATTACCGAGCTGACGGTTGACGAGCAATTGAGTGCCGCACGTGCCCGGCGCCCGAACTTTGTGTCGCTGAGTTTTTCGACCATTGCGGCCTTCAATGGCAATGGCGCCATGCCGCACTACCGTGCCACCGAGCAGTCGCATGCGGTCATCGAGGGGGATGGCTTGCTATTGATCGACTCGGGCGGGCAATACCTGGGGGGCACCACCGACATCACCCGTATGGTGCCAGTCGGTAACCCCAGCCATGCACAGAAGCAGGACTGCACCCGGGTACTCAAGGGCATGATCGCCCTGTCGCGTGCCACTTTCCCGCGAGGGGTACTGTCGCCGTTGCTCGACGCCATTGCCCGGGCGCCGATCTGGGCTGACCAGGTCGATTATGGCCACGGTACCGGGCACGGGGTGGGCTACTTCATGAACGTGCACGAAGGGCCGCAAGTGATTGCCTACCAGGCGGCACCTGCACCGCAGACGGCGATGCAGGCGGGCATGATCAGTTCGATCGAGCCGGGTACGTACCGCCCGGGGCAGTGGGGCGTACGTATCGAGAATTTGGTGGTCAACCGTGAAGCGGGCAAGAGTGCCTTCGGCGACTTCCTGCGCTTCGAGACCTTGACGTTGTGCCCGATCGATACCCGCTGCCTGTTGCCCGAGCTGCTGGCTAAGGAAGAGGTGGAGTGGTTGAACGGCTACCACGCGAACGTGCGTGAGCGTTTGGCACCGCTGCTCAAGGCCGATGCACTGGCCTGGCTGGAGGCGCGTACCGCGCCGCTCTAAGGGCAAATGAAAAGGGCAGCTTGCGAGCTGCCCTTTTTCTACTTGCAGATGACGATCATGCTGCGGCTGGTGTAACCCGCCGGGTTGATGCCGAACAAGTAGTCACCCGCTTCTTCATCGCTATCGCCCGAACGTGCAATGACCCGGTAGCCACGCGTGCTGCAGGAGGTCGCGGCCTTGCTGTAGCAGTTGTCCCATGAAGAGGAAAGGCCGGAGCAATTGATATGCAGGCCCTTCTTGCCCCTTTTGACCTCAGTCTTGGCTGTAGCGGCGCATCCAGCAATAGCCAAGATGGCCAGGATGAGAAAAATACGTTTCATTCCTGTCCTTAAATGCAGGGCGGATCAGCTGCCTGGCCCTGTCGTTTTCGCTTTGCTTCTTCCTGAAATATCCCCAGCGTCCGTGTTCGGTCCAGTAGATAGCTTAAAGATGATGATTCTGTGACAGCTTAATCAGCGAGGCGGGCGGCTACAATCACTAATCCTGTCTCAAATGAAAATATTTCTCATATCAGTCTGCCGCGACAGCCGGGGTGGGCTCTTGGCGCATGGACAGGGTTGTGCCAACAGAGGCAGCGATGATTGCCCCAATTGCCAGCCACTGAGTGACTGTCAGCACCTCGCCGAGGAACAGCAGGCCGGACAATGCGCCAAACGCCGGTTCGATGCTCATCAGGGTGCCGAAGGTGCGGGCCGGGATGCGCGTGAGGGCAACCATTTCCAGGCTGTAGGGCAGGGCGGTGGACAGCACTGCAACGGCCAGAGCCACGGGGATCAAGGCAGGTGTGAGCAGTGCGCTACCGGCGTGGGCAATACCGATGGGGGCGACGAACAGGGCCGCGACTACCACCCCCAGGGCGGCACTCTGGATACCGTGCTCGGCGCCGGCACGTTGCCCAAACAGAATATAAAGGGCCCAGCATACACCCGCGCCCAAAGCATAGGCTGCGCCCACCGGGTCGAGTGCCTGGCCGCCGTGGCCAGCCGGCAGCAACAGCAGCAGGCCAGCGATGGCCAGGGCAATCCACAGGAAGTCGATCGGCCGGCGCGACGAAAAGATGGCCACTGCCAACGGGCCAGTGAACTCCAGGGCCACGGCGATGCCGATTGGCGTTGTTTGCAGGGCCATATAGAAGAGGAAGTTCATTCCGCCCAGCGCCATGCCATAGATGACCACGTTGCGCAGGGTGGTGGCGGTCATGCGAACCCGCCATGGGCGCAATATAAGCAGCATGATGATGCTGGCGAAGATAAGGCGCAGGGTGGTGGTGCCTTGTGCGCCGATGATGGGGAACATGCTTTTGGCCAGGGAGGCACCGGACTGGATCGATGCCATGGCGATAAGCAGCAGGCCGATAGGGAAGAGCGTGGCGGCCAGGCTGCGGGGTTGGGTGTTCATTTAGGTGCGGCGATCCTTGGGCGGGTGAGTGGATGAGCAATATAGTGCGCAATTGCTGGGGCGCGTGATAGCCCTTAAGGGCCTTCACCAGAAATATTTCAAATCATTGAAATTAAAGGTTGACCTCCTTGTTGGGCGCTCTATAATGCGCACCATTCCAACGGGGTAGCGAAGTAAAGCTAGCCACCTGGTTGAGTCAAGTGTTTGAAGCTAAACGAGTTTCTCGGAAAAAATTCAAAATAAACGCTTGACAGGCTCTGAGGAAAGCGTATAATGCGCGCCTCGGTTGAGACGAAAAGCTCTTAACCAAACGCTCTTTAACAAATTGAATCAAGCAATTCGTGTGGGTGCTTGTGAGTACGGACTGATAGTCAAAAAGATTATCAGCATCACAAGTGACCATGCGAGAAATCACATAGTCATTTGAGATTGCTGAGCCAAGTTTAGGGTTTCTTAAAAACCCAAGCAGTATTGAACTGAAGAGTTTGATCATGGCTCAGATTGAACGCTGGCGGCAGGCCTAACACATGCAAGTCGAGCGGATGAGAAGAGCTTGCTCTTCGATTCAGCGGCGGACGGGTGAGTAATGCCTAGGAATCTGCCTGGTAGTGGGGGACAACGTTTCGAAAGGAACGCTAATACCGCATACGTCCTACGGGAGAAAGCAGGGGACCTTCGGGCCTTGCGCTATCAGATGAGCCTAGGTCGGATTAGCTAGTTGGTGAGGTAATGGCTCACCAAGGCGACGATCCGTAACTGGTCTGAGAGGATGATCAGTCACACTGGAACTGAGACACGGTCCAGACTCCTACGGGAGGCAGCAGTGGGGAATATTGGACAATGGGCGAAAGCCTGATCCAGCCATGCCGCGTGTGTGAAGAAGGTCTTCGGATTGTAAAGCACTTTAAGTTGGGAGGAAGGGCAGTAAGTTAATACCTTGCTGTTTTGACGTTACCGACAGAATAAGCACCGGCTAACTCTGTGCCAGCAGCCGCGGTAATACAGAGGGTGCAAGCGTTAATCGGAATTACTGGGCGTAAAGCGCGCGTAGGTGGTTTGTTAAGTTGGATGTGAAAGCCCCGGGCTCAACCTGGGAACTGCATCCAAAACTGGCAAGCTAGAGTACGGTAGAGGGTGGTGGAATTTCCTGTG
>OX352323.1 GCA_947090765.1 Pseudomonas sp. MM223
TTGTCCTATCTTGAATTATATGGGCTATTTTTGGCTAACAATTGCATTATTAAATTTACATGGTATATATATTATATAACATCGAAATTTAATATGGCAATTAAGAACTGGTTTGTAAGAAGTGAGCGAGTAAAAGAGAAGCATACCGGGCTGATTAGATATGCTAAATATCTAATCGACGAGGAACATGCTAATCACAAGAACACTTCGCAAATAATACCCATATTTGGGAATATTGAAAATTTTATCAAGTTGGCTTCCAACGAAGCTGTAACATTGGACTTGTCCAATTCACAGCGAAAGGGAGGAAGGCCAACGCAGAGCTATGCCCAAAGTTTTGTTTTTGGATTACCTTCATCAGTAGCCAAGCCTACACCTGAACAGTGGAAACTTATAGCGAAAGATGTCATTAGGGAAATAGCGAAAAAGTTAGAGATTGATCTCAATGACCTCAACGGGAAAGTTTTCGCAAATGTTCACGACCAGGACAATCCGCATCTGAACATTGTGGTTTCCAGAGTCATCAAAGGGAAGGCTTTGAAGGCTCTCGACCAGAAGGGAACCATCGGGATAGCCAAGAAGGCATTCACCGCTTCAAGCCTTGCCCGGTGCGGGCTGGACGTGTCTGAGTATGTGCCATTACAGACCAATCTGGGGCCACGCCAAGCGAAATGGCAGATACAACAGAAAGAAGCAGAAAAAGCATTAGAAGCGATTGGCTTGGAAGCCCAAAAGCTCAATGATGAAGTAGCCAAAGCGAAAGGTTTAGCCAGTTATTCAGCAATGCTGAACAGTCAGATTTTAAAATGGATTGAAGCCGTAAAAGTTACAGACCTGAAACAAGAAGAAAGGCAAAAAAACAGGATTGAAAAGACGGCTGGAAAGTTGTCCGATTTGAACTTACCAAAAGAGCAGATAGACCTTTTAAATGGCTTGTTCGAGGGTGCAGAACAGAAAACAGGCAAGACCCTTGAAAATAGGGTAAGATACAAAATATAACTTTAAAGAATTCCCCCCCTTACTGCGAAGTTTGGCGACAGGTCAGTAAGGAGGGGAGGAGGACATAAACAGTATGACACAGTTACAACTTTTTTCAAGCACTTTACCAAAAAAGCCATATTATACAGATGACCTGTTTAATGGTCTTAGTATAGCAAAAGCAGAAATTGCCCGTAAGGCAAAATATATACAACACAATGGCCCGACACATCTCTATTGGATGGCGTTCGATATTGACCGTCCAGGTGCAAGCATTGATTGGTCTGACCGTGGGGCACCCGCTCCCAATCTGACCGTTAAAAATCAAGCCAACGGGCACGCTCACGCTCTCTATGGACTCGCCACAGCAGTCCGCACAGCACCTGACGGCAGAGCAGGGCCATTGAGGTATGCGGCTGCGGTCGAAAACGCCCTATGCGAGCGTTTAGGGGCTGACAGGGGCTATGCCGGTCTAATCGTCAAGAACCCACTCCATCGCCACTGGCAGGTTACAGAATGGCACGGGGAACCGTATGAGCTGGGTGAGCTTGCCGACTACCTCGACCTATCGACCAAAAAGCCAAAAATCATCGTCGAAGACTACGGACTTGGCAGGAACTGCACCCTTTTCGAAGAGTTGAGGAAATGGGCGTATAGGGCACAAAGGCAAGGCTGGCCCGGTTATCGCCAATGGCTCGATGCGTGCCTCGTAAGGGCACAGATGATCAATCTGCAATTCAGAAACCCGCTACCACTGAGCGAGATCAGAGCAACGGCAACCAGCGTTGCGAAGTGGACGAGCAAGCGAATGGGTGAGGGTGATTTCGAGTATTACGTTGCAAGCACGCACACCAGCGAGATACAGGCTTACCGTGGGGCTTTGAAGGGCAAGACCACCAGAGAACAGGGCATTGAGCTTTTGGCATCTGGTAAGTCGATTCAAGAGGTAATGGCAATCACTGGTGCAAGCCAAGCCACTGTCTACCGCTGGATGAAAAGGTGAGGGTATGGGTGAGACAGAGGAAACCCTGCCCAGAATCAGGAGCACCCTCCGGGCTATTATCTGATATAGGCTTTGAGAAAATTCTCTCCAAGTCGTGAAAACGAAAGGGAAATCCCCTTTTCGAAAATCCTCCCAAACGTGCCTCCAACCCTCGACATGCTGCGGCAGACAAGCTGCCTTGGTCTCGGGTTATCTGTGTAAGCAATCGCCTCCTAACCGTGTCAGAGAATGCCCAATCCGGGGGCTATTATCTGATATAGGCTTTTACACTTTTCATCACGTCGAAGCCGGTCAAAATGGTTGACCGAATGGTCAAGCTTTTTGAGGGGCTGGGCTTTTGATTTTGGCGGGTGTCGGGTCGCAGACATGACCAAGAGAGGAAGGGAGCCGAAGGCCAACCGTCAACCCCGTAGGGG